>CAVHGQ010000008.1:0-17524 GCA_963635335.1 Candidatus Melainabacteria bacterium
ATGCCGGCCACGTTGTCGCCCGTCTTCGCCGAGCTTGCCGTGGTGCCCGTGTCGGTAGCAGTGCTGCTAGCCGTCTGCTCGTTGGTCGGGCTGCTGGGCGTTACCCCAGGCGTAGGAGTAGGCGTGGGAGTGGGCTCGGGTTCCGGCTCGATGTAGACGTTCGCGAACACCAGGCCTTCATGGTCGCCGATCTGGCAGGTTGCCTCAAGGGCACCCTTGCCATTATCCACAACCTTCACCACCACGGAGTAGGTGGCGCTGTCGTAGGCCACGTGGTCGATGGTCTGGCCACCGTTCACCTCGCGCAGGGTGTAGGCGTACTCGCCGGGCTTGGTGTACTCAACGGCGCTGAGCGCTACCGCGCCGGCGGCGGTATTGGTGCCGGTTGCCACCACGTTGCCGTCCTTGTCCACCAGCTCGAATGTGAACTCATCATCGGTAAGGTCGCGGCCGGCGAGCTTCTTTTCCACCTCAACCTGCTGGGTAACGCTCATGGCAAGCGGGGCTACCGAGTAGTGGTTGGTGAAGGTGAACGCCGGCTTGCCGGACTCGCCCACGATCTGGGCGGTAAGGTGACCCTGGCCGTCGTCGGTCACCTTGATGGAAACCGTCTTGGTCTTGTCCGTGTCGTTTTTAACGCCGGGAACGCTACCGCTCTCCGTTACGTGGTACACGAACGTATAGGAGCGGGAGGCATTCGCCTGATCAGCAGCCTCGGCAGCGTAGGCCTTGGTTGCGCCCAGCTTCAGGACCGAATCGCCCTGCGACTCGCTTTCGCTGGCCTTGCCCGTTACCTCGTTGCTCTCAGAGTCGGTGGCAGGTTCGGCAGCCTTCTCTACCGACGTGCCGGAAGCGGGCTCCGTTGCCTTCGAGGAATCGGCCTTGGTCTTCGTCCCCGTATCGGCCGCGGCATCCTCGGTTGCCGTGCCGCTTGCGCTGGAAGCACTCTTGCCGGAGGCCTCCGCGTCTACCTCACCGCCGGCAACGTCCTTATCGCTCTTTTCAGTCCCCTCGACCTTAGCAGCAGGCTCGCCGGAAACATCCTGCTCATCTGCAGCCTGGCCATTGCCCTGGTCGGCCTGGGTCTCAGCCTGGGTAGTGCCCAAGGCCTTGTTCAAGTCGTCAACCGTGAACGTGATGTCCCCGAACGAAACATTGCCGTTCGCATCGTTGGTGGCCGTTGCCGTCTTGCCCTGGGAGCCCTCAGGCATGGGCGCATTGGCGTCGTCGGAGCTCAGGGTAAACGTGAACTTGTCTTCGATGCTGTCGGGCGTAAGGCCGGCAGCGTGCTCAAGCACCTTGGTACCGGAAAGGGAAACCGTTGCCGCGTTGGTGTTGTACGTGTTCTTGAACGCCAAACCGCCATCGGGCATTTGGGCCTTTGCCGTCAGCGTTCCGTCGAGGTTGTCCCTCACGGTAACGGTGAACTCAAAGGAGCTTGCCTCGGCCGTGATGCCCTTATCGGCCAGGCCTTCAGTGTTCTCATAGGCCTGGTACTTGATGATCCAGCCGTTCCCTTCCTTGATGGCCTTGCCCTGCTCAACCAGCTTGGCAAGCTCGTCGGTGCTGTAGCTCAGCTCGCCGAAGTCGATGCTGCCGTCGGCCTTGTTGGTTGCCGTCAGAACATCGGTGCTGGTACCAGCCAAGCGCACGCCGAAGCTGAACTCGCCGGCAGTCATATCACGTCCGGTAAGCGCCTTGGTGCCGGTTATCTTCACCGGTTCTTTGGTGGAGGCGCTGTAAGTATTGGTGAACGTCGGAGCGCTCACCTCGGCGGCAGCCGTGAGATTGCCGGCACCGTTGTCGGTTACCGTCACCTCGATAGTGGCCGTATGACCGTCATAGGAAACGCCGCCCGCGCTGCCTTTCACCTCGTCAACCGTGTAGTTGAATACCTTGGAAGTTGCTCCGTCGAGCATATCGTAGGTGAAAGTCATGGTGCCGAACGAGAAGTTCTGCGCCGTGCCCTTGTTCACCGTAATCTGATCAACATCGGCTCCACTTGCATCCTTGGGCAGCGGAGCACCGTCCTTAGCGGTGATCTGGAAGGTGAAGCTGTCGCCGTCCGTCCAGTCGCGGCCGGTAAGCACCTTCGTCAAGCCCGCCGCAGCAGTGTCGTAGGCTGCCTTCTTGGCCTGGTACACGTTGCTGAACACCGCGGAGTTGCCGGAATCAAGCGTTGCCGTTGCGGCAAGCTTGCCGGTATGGGCTCCCTGCGCATCAACATCGGTCACGTTCACGGTGAACTTGGCAACGTTGGAGCTGTAGGTAACGCCATCGATGGTCTGACCGGCGTTTTCCTCGGTTACCTGGTACTGGTACGCGCCAGGCTGGGTGTAGGTAGCCTCTCCGAAGGAAATGGCAGCCTTGCCGTCAACCAAGTCGGCCTTGGTCACCGTCACGGAATCCTTCTCCGGCATAGGCGCGCCGTTCATGCCCTCGAGTTTGAAGGTGAAGCTGTCGCTGTCCGTCCAGTCGCGGCCGGTGAGCGTCTTGTACGCGCCCACACCTGCCACTGCATCGTAGCTAACCGACTCAACGCTATAGGAGTTGGTGAACTTGGCAGAGGTTGCCGCCGTTTCCACCTTGGCGCCCGAGTCGTTTGCGGTCTGAGTCATGGCGCTCTCGACCTTCAAAGTGCCGTCGTGGTTATCGGAAACGGTTACCACAACCTTGTAGCTGGCCTTCGATGCGGTCACACCAGCGCCGATAGTGCTGCTGTCGGCCGACTCAGTGATCGTGTACGTATAGGTGCCCGGAGCAGTGAAGGTAATGTCCTTGAAGTTGAAGCCAACTTCCTCGTCTGCCTTGGCATCGGCCTTGGAAACGGTCACCTTGTCGATTTCCTCGTTATTCGCGTTCTTCAACGTGAACACGTAGGAATCGCTTGCCTCCCAGTCGCGGCCGGTGAGCACTTTGGAACCTGCAAGCTCGGTCTTGCCGTCAAGCGAGCCGGTTGCGCTGTAGTTGTTGGTGAAGCTAGCCGTTGCGGTTGCGCCTGCTGCGAACGTGCCAGAGGCAGCAACAGGGTTACCCCCATCGTCTACCGGGGAAGTCTGCGCGAAGCCGGAAGGCAGGGTGCCCTCAGAAACCGTGTAGCTCCAACCAGCGCTCAGGCCGAAGACCTGCAGCGTCTGCCCATGCTTCAGCGTGTGGGACGCTACACCGCTTGCATCGAACGTAAGGATGAAGGTGTCGCCGACCTGCTTGCCCTGTGCATCCAGCACCTTGGCCTCAAAGCTCTTGCCGGCAGCCTTCAGCACGCTGATGTTGAACGTGAAGTTCGTGTCGGTGTAGTCGCTCAACGCATAGCCGTCAGAAACGGTTACCTCCTTGGAAACCTGAAGCGTTGCCGGCTTCTCTACGGAAAGCTTGCCGTTGTTGCCCAGGTAGGGTGTGACCGTGGTGGCTTCTTTAACCGAAGCGGTGCTGTTCCATTGGGGGTTCAGCACATCGTTTGCCGTGCCGGTTTTGTTCTCAGTCTTTTCCTTGTGAAGCTGGTTAAGGTACAGCAAGCGCGGGGTACCTGCGTTGATGATTGCGAAACCATCGGCATCCGTGCCGATTGCGCCCTCGAAATCCACTGCCACCTCGCCAGGGAATTTCACTAGGTCGGTCTTAAGCACCGGCACGTTGCTGCTTCCAACAGTGCCCTCGACTGCGTAGTAGGAATGCTGGTAGTAATAGTCGGTTCCGCTCTCAACCGTTTTGGCGCGGGCAGTGCAACCCTTGTCGGTGTAGATGGGCGTGTTCTGCGTGAAGTAGTAGTAGCTGTTGCTCGAAGCAGGGTCGAATTGCGCGGTCGTGTCACCCAGATCTTTATCGCCGCTCCACTTGTTGGCGTAGAAGCTCACCTTACCGGTTTCTGCATCGGTATTGCTCTCTATGTACTGCTTCATGGCGTCATCGGGGTTGGCCAGCAGGCTGGCAACCTGGGGCTTCAGGCTGGAAGAGTAGAACACCGAGATCGGCGTGGTCGCATCGACGGTCATGGTGTTATCCGACAGGTTCACCTTGAAATGACGCAGCGGAATGAGCGAGGCCGGGATCTTCACCTCTACCTTATCGCCCGTGGCCGCATCGTTGGAACGCGTCACGGTGATTATCAGGTCGCTCAGATTGCCCTCGGCAATGCCGGAGTTAACCGTACCCGCGAAGTGATAGGTGTCAACTTTATCCCCAGTGGTTTTGCCGGTGCTTTCGTACACCGTGCCGTTGTACACAAGCTGGGAAAGGTTGCTCACCTGCATGTAGTCGCCCAGCTGGTCTTCGAACGTGATGTAGCCCGATGTCTGCTCGTAGCCCTCATCGGTGCTGGTCGGATAGCCCGTCTGGTCCATTATCTCCTTGGAAATGTCCGCGAAGATATCCGCAAGGCCATCGGCGTCGGTTGCGCTCTTATAGAAGTTGCTGTCCTTGGCGCGGTCACCGAAGTCCCACGTGTAGCTACTGCTACCACTGCTCTTTGCGTACGTGGCATCGGGGTAGTTGCTCGAAACCGCATGCAGGAACTTGTTCGCGCTCGAAACGTCGGAACCGGTGGGGTCAAGGGAGGGATCCGCACCGTCAAGCACGCCGATGGTGTACACCGTCGCGCCCCCGTCCTTCATGCCCCCTGCCGCTTTCACGGCCTCACTGGCGATACCGGAATCAAATTGTCCGCTCTTCGTGGGCGTGCCATCCGTGAAGAACACGACGACCTGCTTGGCATCTTCGCGCTTGTTCTTGTTCAGCACTTCTGCGGCCGCCTTCAAGCCTTCATCGGAGCACGTGCCCTGGGAGGTTTTCAGGTTGTCGATTTGATACTTGATTCCCGTTTTCGCCGTTGCCGCTTCCGTTGTGCAGTCAGTCATATTCACATTGACGGTCGCAGTCATGTTGTAGCTCACAACCGCAATCTTGTGCAGCTCTGACGTACTGGCGACGCTGTTCTGCGTGGCAAGCGTGTCAACGAACTTGTCGGCCGCGGCTTGCAGCGCCTTAAGCTTTGTCGTCGAGCCCATAGATTGGGTCATGGACGAAGACGTGTCCAGCACCAGCACCACATCGAGCGGCGTGCTGGTTGTGGTGGTGAGGTTCGACGTCGAAGAAAGCGCCGTCAAAGCCGTCAGGAAATCGGCATCGCCCTTTTGAATGGTGATGCCCTCTTTGGTCATGTCCTCGGTGGCAACGGTTTTGTCGGTCCAAATTCGGCCGACGCTTGCCGTGTCGGTGCTAACAAGCTTTTCCCAATCCCAAATGGTAGACGGGTCGGCAACGGCCTCTGAGGAAACAGCAGCCGAATCAGTGCCGCCATCAGCCGAGCCGTCCTGCGGCCCACTCGTTCCTTCGGCAAATGCCATGCTGCCAACAAAGGGAGAAACAACCAGAACCAATGCGAACGCGATAAACGCCCTCACAAATCCCCTCCGTTTCATGGTAATCATCTCCTTTCTTCGCAGCGGCCTTTCCGCCACGTCTCTTTATTCAGAATGGAGAAAATGTGCAGATGGTAGTAAGGGCGCACATACGGCCGGCCTTCGGACGACCCCGCCGAAACCGCCTTTCACCTGGGGCTTTCTAAAGGGGGCGCATATACGACCCCCCCCCCGATCAACTTTTGGTTGAAACTGCCCGCGCCACCACGGCAACCGCCCTTCCCATAGAATGACGTGGCACGAAAACACGCCATAACCTGGCCGTAAGCAGGAACAAGAGGGGCACCATGACAGATTTGAAGAAGAACAAGCTGCTCTTCCTTGCCCTTGCGCTCTTCTTCTTCGTGTTCCTGGAAGCCACCCTATTTTTCCAAACGCGCATGAGCCACCTTAGCGGGCCGGGCGAAACGCTGGCACAGCTTCCCATCCAGGGAGCCAGCACCATAGGGCTTCTGGCCTTCCCGCTTATCAACCGCTTCATCCCCGAGAACCGCCGCGTTCCGTTCGTTGCAGCAACCACGCTGCTGGGAATCGTGAGCCTTATCGGCGTTGCCGGCGGTCCCACGCCTTATTCCATTGTTGCGGCCGGCACAGTCTCGTTCCTGCTTATCGGGCTTGCGGGCGGCGCCGTATATTGGGCAACCTGCGTGCAGTCCCGCAGCATCACCCGCTTCGCTACGTTTTTGGGCGGCAGCCATGCGCTGGCAATGGTCGCGCAGATCCCGCTCTACGGCATAACACCGAACAAGCTTGCAGAGGCCATTGAGCTGTGCATCGGCATCACGGCGCTGAGCGTGCTTATCGTGAGAACCTGGCCGGCGAAGAGCGCGCTTGCGGAAATGAGGGGCTTCCGTTCCACCCGTGCCGACAAGCGCATCGAAGAGCGGCCGCAGGTTGGGTGGCGGCTTGGCCATATGACGTCTACCGCATTGATGGTGCTCATGATTGCGCTGATCTTGCTGTTCGCCCTGCTGTTCAACACGCTCTACCTCCTGGCGCCCCACGACTTCACCACCTGGACCAGCCAGTACACCGACATCATGCCGCGTCTGGTTATGGCTGCAGGCGGGCTTGTGGCGGGCATCCTGTTCGACATCAAGCGCGGCCGCTTCCTGGGCATCACCATGTTCTGGATCTCGCTGCTTGCGGCTGCCGCCGTGCTGGGGATGCAGTCGGGCATGCCGGGCACCCTGGGCGAAGTTGCCTACTTCCTGGGGTCGGGCGCATACATGACGTTCTACACTGCAACGTTCATCTGGATTGCCCCGCACCTGCGCGTTCCCGATTTCTGGTCGGGCATGGGCCGCGCGCTGAACAACCTCACCGCTATTGCCGTTGGCGCACCATCGCTGCTGGTTGTGCAATCGGGCAACCCCACCGCAGTGACCGCAACCCTGATCCCCCTTCTGGTGGCCATCAACGCGCTGCTGTTCGCCGTTGGCATGATGGACTTGCGCCCCGGCCGCAACCTCGAGCCTGAGCACAAGGGCACGAGCGGCGTTGTTGGAGCCCCGGTCGCAGAAACGGCTGCTGCGGAAGCGGCTGTTGCAGTGGTCCCCATTGCGGAAGCAGCGGCGGCACACAGCTCCGCCAACACCGCAGAGCCTAGCGCGAGCCTTAGCGATGCGGCCAAGGCGCCCAGCGCCGAATCCCCTACCGAAAGAGTAACTGCCGTTGCCCCCGCCAGCGCCACAGCACCAATCGCGAGCCTCGGCACGGAGTCCAAGCATCCAGGCGCTGAAACCTTGCCCGCCGATCAGCCCCAAGACAACGAGCCCACTCCCGAAGAGCGTTTACAGGCCTTCACGGAAGTCTACGGCCTTACCCCGCGCGAAAGCGAAGTGCTGGCCGCCGTTACCGCCGACGACCGCCCGCTGAAGCAGATCGCCGTCGACCTGGGCATCTCGCTGCGCGTCGTGCAACGTCACCTAACCTCGCTCTACCAGAAGACCAACACCCAAACCCGCGTCGGCCTCACCATGCTGTACTGGCAATAAGAGCCTCTGGAACGACACGGCGCGTCGACCCAGACCGTCCGCTCGACGCGCCGCCGTGGAAATGTTCGGGGATTCCCGTTCCGCTGTTCACCAAGAAAGGCTGCCATTGGCAGCCCTTCTTGCTTCATGCGCTCACTGCTTCATGCATTGGAACAAGATCCGCTGCGCGGATCGTTCAGGAGCAGTGTTCAGAGAACCCCTCGCACTCCCACGGCAGCCCGCCAAGCTACTCGTCGAGATACGTAGCTCCCTTGGGTGCCGTGAGGGCATGCATGACACTCTGAAAGCAATTCCTGATAGGTTCGCGTAAGCGAACCTTCTTTCAAAGCATGAGGCAGCGACCGCATGAGAAAGGCCCGTCAAATTGACGGGCCTCTCGAACAGGGAAGCGGGTGTCTTGAATGCCCTTGCGGCACCCAAGGGAGCGGACGGCTAGATAAGCTTCACGAACTTGCGCTTGCCAACCTGCACGACAGCGCCCTTCAGGCCTTCAGGCTCAACGTTGTAGGCCTTGGCGGGCAGGGCTTCGCCGTTCACCTTCACGCCGCCCTGGTCGATCATGCGACGGGCATCGCCCACGGAATTGGTGAGGCCGGCTTCGCAGATGATCTTTGCCAGGTACACCTTGCCCTCGTCGTTCGGGGTAAGGTCGGCGGCGAACTCGGGAACGTCGTCGGGCACCTCGTGCTGCTTGAACTGGCGGTCGAACGCAGCCTCGGCCTCCACCGCAGCTTCCTTGCTGTAGTAGGCGGCAACGATGTTCTGCGCCAGGTCGCGCTTGCAGCGGTTGGGATGGATCTCGCCGGCGGCAAGCCCCTTCTCGATCTCGTCGATCTTGTCCACAGCTTCAGTGGAAGCCAGGCGATAGTACTTCACCATGATCTCGTCGGGGATGGACATCACCTTGCCGAACATGTCGTTGGGCTCGTCGGTAAGGCCGATGTAATTGCCGTAGCTCTTCGACATCTTGCGCACGCCGTCGGTGCCCTCCAGCAGCGGGAGCGTCAGGCACACCTGCGGCTCCATGCCCATCTTCTCCATAAGCTCACGGCCGGCAAGCAGGTTGAACAGCTGGTCGGTGCCGCCCAGCTCGACGTCGGCCTTGATCATCACAGAGTCGTAGGCCTGCATAACGGGGTACAGGAACTCGTGCAGGCTGATGGGCAGGTTGGAGGTGTAGCGGTTGTGGAAGTCGTCGCGCTCAAGGATGCGCGCAACGGTGAAGTTGGAGGCAACCTTCAACAGCTCTTCCATGCCCATGGAAAGGATCCACTCGGAGTTGTAGCGCAGGGTGGTTTTCTCGGGGTCCAGCACCTTGAATGCCTGGTCAACGTAGGTTTGCGCGTTCACCTTGATCTGGTCGCGCGTAAGCTGCGGACGCGTGGTGTTGCGGCCGGAAGGGTCGCCGATAAGCGCCGTGCCGTCGCCGATGATAAGCGTTACCTGATGCCCCAGGTCCTGGAACTGGCGAAGCTTGCGCAGCGGCACCGCATGGCCCAAGTGGATATCGGGAGCGGTGGGGTCTACGCCCAGCTTGATGTTCAGGGGCTTGCCGCGCTTCAGCTTGTCCATCAGCGCTTTCTCAGGCACGATCTGTGCCGCGCCCGACTGGATGATATGGAACTGCTCTTCAGGTGAAATCATGATTCCTCTTTCTAAGTTTCCGCAGAGATTCTAGCACAGGGTTGTCGGGCAAAACCCCTGCGTAGGAGCCAGCGCAGCCCTGATGCCTTCCCTTCGGCGGCGGCGCGCCAAAGTGCCTATCCTTCGCGAATCGGCCATGCCTACTGCACCCCTCGGAACAGGTGGCCGGAAGTGGCGCCCTCGGCCTTGGCAACCTTGTTATTGCCCTTCCGGGCGATGTCGCGCGCACGCACCGCACGCTGCACCTTCTTCGTAGTTTCCTCCACGTTCATGAGGGCGGTGTCCACCATCACCGTAGAAACGCCGGCGCTCACGAGCTCGGGCATAAGGTGGGCGATGTCCAGCTGCACGGCGTTGTACAGATGGCTGCGGCCGGTGCAATCGGTTACCACCGGCATCTCGTAGCCCTTGCGGTCCTTCAGGTAATGCGGGCTCTTGCGGCGCGGGCACACATCGCATTCCTGGTTGCAGGGGCCTTGGCTCATAAGAAGGCAGTGCTCGGTAACCATCAGCTCGGTTTGGCCGATGATGGTAAGCCCCAGCTCCATGGGCGCCAGTTCCCCCAGTTCCTCTATCTGCACCAGCGAAAGCTCGGGAGAGAGCCACACTCGCTCTACGCCGAAATCGGCCATGGCCTGCAGGTCCAGCTTGTTGGTTACGGGGATGTTCGGGCCCGCCTCGGGCACGGCGCCTGCCTCGGTGGCATGCAGCAGCTGCCCCAGGTTCTGGCACAGCACCGGACGGCCTTCCTTCACACGGTTCCAGATATCGAAGCCGTTGCGGTTCTGCTCGTCGAATATCTGCGAAACCTTGGGCAGAACCGGGATGCACTGCTTGGGGTAGCCGGCCTGTTCGGCCGTGCCGGAAAGCTGCCCGGCGATAACCGCTTCCCCACGGCGATAGTTGGCGGCGGGGACGTAGATGAGGTCGGCACCGGCGCGCTTAGCAGCGCGGGCGCAGGCCGGGTTGGTGGCCAGCACGGCAACCTTGCAGGAGCCCTTGTGCATCGGGGCGGCGAAGGTGCGCTTCGGCGCGCGGTTCAGCTTGCGCGCATGGTAGGCGGCCAGCATCTGCTCTTGCAGCTGGTCGGCGGCCTGGGCGCGCAGCTTGTGCAAGGCGGAAAAGCGCATGCCCACGCCTTCGTCCAGCTCGATTTCCAAGCCGGCAAGCTCGAAGGGCGTGGTGCCCATGCGATCGATGTGCTGGCGCACCTCTTCCTCGGTAATGGCCTTGGTGCGAGCGGCCTCCACCACATTGCCCTCCACGGCAACAGAAATGCCGTTGGGTGCAGTGAGCTCAAAGCGAGCCGAGGCACCGATATGCAGCACCGCCTTGCCGGTAACGGGCACAGCTGGCAGACGGCCGTCGTCGGCGAAAGCCGCTTCGGCGTTGCGCACGCGGAACACGCGGTCGCCCTTGCCCACGGCGCGTTCCACCGGCAGCACTACCCTGCCCTGCTTGTCGGTGCGCAGGTTGGCCACCGTATGCACGAAGTGGCCGCGGTTGGTCCAAAACTCGATAAGGTCGCCCTCGTGCAAGTCCGCCTCGGCATCAAGGCACACGCGCCCGTCCTTGGCCTGCACCACGCGGCCGACGAACACGCCGCGGTTGTTCGGGCGGCCGTAGCTCATGATCTCGTTTCCTCGCTGGCCGGTAAGGTAGGCCGTGGTGAACCCGCGGGAAAACGCCTCGGAAAGCGCAGCGCGCTCGGCATCGGTTGCCCCCATGCCATCCGTGGGCTCGCCCTTCGCGCGCGCCGCCTCGATGCGATCGATCACCGCGCGGTACACGCCAACCACGGCCTGCACATACTCGGGCGACTTCATGCGGCCTTCCACCTTCAGCGAGGCAATGCCCGCATCAAGCAGTTCGGGGATAAGGTCGATGGTGCACAGGTCCTTCGGCGAGAGCAGATGCTCGCCCGGCGAAGGCAGACTCTTGCGCAGGGCGCGGTTGTGCAGCTCGTAGGGAAGACGGCACGCCTGGGCGCAGCGCCCGCGGTTGGCGGAACGCCCGCCCACCATGGAAGACATGAAGCACTGCCCCGAATAGCAGATGCACAGGGCGCCGTGGGCGAAGCATTCCAGCTCCACGCCCAGTTCCTGGGCCAACGCGCCAAGCACCTGCAGCTCTTCCAAGGAAAGCTCGCGAGCCAACGTGACGCGCTTGGCGCCAAGGGCAACCGCAGCACGCAGGCCATCTTCGTCGTGGATGTTCATCTGGGTGGAAACGTGCACTTCCACATCGGGGATGGCACGGGCAAGCTCGATGCTGATGCCGATGTCCTGCACGATGAAGGCATCCACGCCGCAGCGGTACGCCTGGCGCGCAAGCTCAAGCGCATCCTGCAGTTCGGAGGGAAGCACCACCGTGTTCAGCGTCAGGAACACCTTCACCCCACGCAGGTGGGCGAAGTCGCAGCCTTCAGCCAGGCTTTCCAAGGTGAAGTTGTCGGCACCGCGGCGCGCGTTGAAATGGCCGGCGCCCAAATACACCGCATCGGCCCCGGCGCGCACGGCGGCATGCAGGCACGCCATATTGCCGGCAGGAGCCAGCAGCTCGACGCGCTTCGGCGCCTGGGTTGCCTGGACGTTTGCGGCAGCAGCGCACACGGGCTCTTGCGCAGCGTTTTCGGTATCGAGTTGCCTGGTCATGGTTTCGTCCTTTGCTCTTGTGCCACCCTAGGGCAGAAAAACGGCCATCTTTCGATGGCCGCTTCGTTTACCGGATATTCGCAAGCCGCCTTACGCGGACTGAACCTTGCTGTCCGCATCCTGCAGGGCCTGGATGCCTGCGTTGTAGTGCGACTGGATATCGGCCATGCGGCTATCGTAGTCGGAATAGTCGTAGGTGCCGCTCTGCGGTGCCTTCACGTCCTCGTAAAGCTGAACGTACGAGGAAAGCGCAGTTTGCAGCTCCTTCGCACCGTTCACATACTGGGACTGGATATCGGCCATGGCATCGGGGACCTGAAGCGCCTCCAGGTCGGAAACGCACTGGTCAACCGCAGAAAGCTGCGAGGAAAGGGATACCACCTCGTCGTCCTTCACGGCCGTGGCGAACGATTCCATGTTGGTATTCAGGGTTTCCATGATGGTGTTCACGGAAGACATGTACTGGCGGTTCTGGGTTTGCGCATCGGTCTGGCTGTTGCTGGAAACGCAGCCGGCCAGGGCGCCCATGCACACAACGCACAGCGCCGCTATCACGAGAAAACGTAGTTTCGCTTTCATAAGATCCTTCCCGTTAAAGGAACGGCAACGCCTGCTTGCGTTGCGCACCTTTCATTCAAAACGATACTGGCCGCCTGTGCCCCTGCGCTGGCTCTTCTTCCCGAAGAATCCATAGCCGCGCAAGCATAAAGCCGGCCGCCCCATGGCTACGACGGATGGCTGGTCCTGTTTCCAGAAGAGCTGCCACCGGAGCCGCTGCTGGAACTGCCGCCACTGGAGCTTCCACCCGAGCCGCTGCCGCTGGAGCTTCCGCCGCTCGAGCTGCCACCGGAACTGGAGCCGCCCGAGCTGCTGCCGCTGGAACTGCCACTGCTGGAGCTGCCAGAGCCGCTGCTGCTAGAGCTGCTGGAGCTGCCAGACGAGCTTGAGCTTGAGCTTGAAGACGAGCTCGACGAAGAGGACTTCTTATCGGTGCTGCTGGAAGACGAATCGGTGGTGGATTCGTTGGTGGTGGCAGAAGCAGTGCTGGAATCCACCGAGTCGCCTTCGTGCTGCGGCGAGTATCCACTGGAACCGCTGCCGCTGCCGAAGTCGGTGGTGGTGTAGGAAAGCTTCTTGTCGGACGTGGGGAACTGCTGGATGGGCTGGCCTTCCAGCACCTCGCTCATGAACGAGCCGAACACGCCGTCGCACGCAACGGAGGAAGGCATCTGCACCTCGTCGCGGCCGCCGATCCAAATTGCGGTGGAAAGCTGCGGGGTAATGCCGCAGAACCACTTGTCGCGCCAGTTCTCGGACGTACCGGTTTTGCCGGCAGCGGGCTGCCCGTTGTCGATGGAGGCGCCACGGCCGGTGCCCTTGGTTACCACGCCTTCCATAACCTCGGTGGCAGCCTCGGTCAGCGCGGTGTCGAGCACCTTTTCGCCGGTGGTGTTGGCCTGGTAGATAACGTTGCCGTTGGAATCCTTGATGGACTCGATGCACACGGCCTCGTGCTTGGTGCCGCCGTTGGCGATGGTGGCGTAGGCCTGGGCCATCTCGCGCACGGTAACCTCTTCGGAACCCAGCGTAATGGAGGGGTACGCATCCAGCTCGGTTTCGATACCGCACTTCTCGGCCATGTCGACCACCTTGTCGGCGCCGATCTTGGTGCACAGCTGGGCGAAGCCGGTGTTGGAGGAAACCGCGAACGCGCTGGCAATGGAGCGGGTGCCGTAGTTGGTGCCGCCGTAGTTCTCTACCTTCCAGCCGTTCAGGTCAACGCTGGAAGAGCAGTTCAGGTTCGTCTGCGGCGATATGCCTTCGTTCAGTGCGGCAAGCAGGGTGAACGTCTTGAAGGAAGAACCGGGCTGGCGCTTTGCCTGCGTTGCCAGGTTGAACTCGTTGGTGTCGTAATCGCGGCCGCCGATGAGCGCCTTGATATAGCCGGTGTTCGGGTCTACCGAGACCATGGCCAGCTCAAGGTTGCTGGAAAGCGTTTTCAGTTTGGCCTGCGCGGCCGTCTCAGCTGCGTCCTGGATTGCCGGGTCCAGCGTGGTGGTAACCACCAAGCCGCCCTTGAACACCTCGTCGGCAGAATAGTTCTGCAGCAACTGCTGGCGTACATAGCTGGTGAAGTACTTGTACTTGTACATGCCGTCGCCCGAGCTTACCGAGGAAACGTTCAGGTTCAGCTCTTCGGCCTGGGCGGCATCGTGCTGTTCCTGCGTGATAACGCCGTTGGAAAGCATGCGGTCGAGCACCAGGTTGCGGCGCTGCTTGCAGTTGTTGGGGTTGTCGATGGGGTTGTTGTACGTGGGGCTCTGCGGAATGCCGATGAGCGCAGCCGCCTGAGCCAGCGTAAGATCCTTGGCATCCACCGAGTAGTAGCGCTGGGCAGCGGCCTGGATGCCGTAGGCGCCCTGGCCGTAGTTGATGGTGTTCAGGTACATCTGCAGGATTTCCTGCTTGGAGTAGATCTCTTCCAGCTTCAGGGCAATATACGCCTCGCGCACCTTGCGCTTCAAGGTTGATTCCTGCGCCTCATCAGCAAGGATGGTATTCCTTACGAACTGCTGCGTGATGGTGGAAGCACCTTCGCGGCCGGTATGCGTCACATTCACCCACACCGCGCGGGCAATGCCCATAAGGTCGATGCCGTTGTGCTGGTAGAAGCGCTCGTCTTCCGTGGCCACCGTGCCCTTGGTAACGTAGTCGCCCATCTGGTCGAGTTCGATGGGGTCGCGGTTCTCCAGGAAGAACTCGGCCAGCAAGGTGGTGCCGTCGTTGGCGTACACCTTGGTTTTCTCGGCATAGTTATAGGCGGAAGCGTCGGTGTAGTCTGGCAAGTCCTGCAGCCAAACCGAGCACATAGCAACAGCTGCGATGCAGCATGCAACGAAAGCGGCACCTATGACGCCCAGCACGAGGCCAAGCTTGGACCGGGATCTACCGGAACTGGCGCCGTGCCTGCTTCTTCTACCACGTGTAGCCATTCAACCTCCCATATACAGTCCCCCGCATTTTATCATGCAGGGAACCGCGGAAGGGAAAGCGCACAACTATGCCAGGTTCTGGTCCTGCTTCAGCTGCTGGGCTCCCAGCTCGATCTGCTGGGCAACCACGGAATTGCCCGTGCCGCCGAACGTGGTGCGAGCTGCCACGATGGATTCCAGGTCCAGCGCCTCGGTGATGTCGGCCTCGAACAGGTCGGATGCCTGCTTGAAGTCTTCCAGGGAAAGGTCGTCCAAGTCGCAGCCACGTTTGTCGCACAGAAGCACCAGGTGGCCTACGATCTCGTGGGCCTTGCGGAACGGCAGGCCCTTCTTCGCCAGGTAGTCGGCCACGTCGGTGGCGGCAAGATAGCCCTTCTTGGACTGCGCGCGCATCGCATCGGCATTCACCTTCATGGTGGAGATCATGCCCTCCATGCACACCAGGCAGTCGTGCAGGGTCTTGCAGGCGTCCATGACGCCTTCCTTGTCTTCCTGAAGGTCCTTGTTGTAGGCAAGGGGAAGGCTCTTCATGGTGGTGAGCAGCGCCATCAGGTCGCCCACCACGCGGCCCGACTTGCCACGGATCAGCTCGGCGAAGTCGGGGTTCTTCTTCTGCGGCATGATGGAGGAACCGGTGGAGTACTCGTCGGCCAGGGTGATGAAGCCGAACTCGGAGGTGGACCACAGGATGATCTCCTCGGACAAGCGGGAAAGGTGGATCATCGCCACCGAGCAGGCGTAGTCCAGGTCCAGCAGGAAGTCGCGGTCGGAAACCGCGTCGAGCGAGTTGGGGATCATGTGGTCGAAGCCCAGCTCGTCGGTGGTCTTCTGACGGTCCAGCGGATAGGTGGTGCCGGCAAGCGCTGCGGAACCCAGCGGGTTGGCGTTGGCGGCATCATAAGCCTGCTTCACGCGGTTGAAGTCGCGCGTGAACATCCAGAAGTAGGCCATGAAGTGATGCGAGAGCAGCACGGGCTGAGCATGCTGCATGTGCGTGTAGCCTGGAAGGATGGTGCCCATGTTGTCCTGCGCAGCCTTGATAAGGGTTGCGCGCAAGGCGTTCAGGTCGGTCATCAGGCCGCTGGCAAGCTCCTTGGCATACAGGCGCGTGTCGGTGATCACCTGGTCGTTGCGGCTGCGGCCCGTGTGCAGGCGCGCACCGGCATCGCCGATGTTCTGGGTAAGCACCTTCTCGATGGACATATGGATGTCCTCATCGTTGATATCGAAGGTGAAGTTGCCCTCTTCGATGGTCTTCTCGATCTGGGCAAGGCCGTCAACGATCTTCTGGGCATCCTCTTCAGAGATTACGCCCTGGGCGGCCAGCATGCGCGCATGGGCGCGGGAGCCCGCGATGTCCTCGTGGTACATCGCCTTGTCTACGGGAAGCGATGCGCCGAATTCCTGAGTGAACTCGCTAACGCCCTTTTCGAATCGTCCAGACCACAAAGCCATAATATGAGCCCCTAACTCTAAGAACTTCTTTTCATATATTTCGCAAAGTAATAATAGCGAATTCAATCGATCTAAAAGACCGAAAGAACTGAAGGTCTTTCGGTCCCTGCTCGGCAAAACCCATTTGCCGATGCTTTGGCACCTTCAGCCGCAATACGTTAGGGCGGAATCTGCAGTCCTAAGCCATTCGTTCATTCTTTTCCTAAGCTAAGCGGCGCCCTTTGCTCAATATCGACACCCCCTTGAAAGCGAGGTACCGACATGACGAAAAGGCACATCAAATCATTGCATATCTTTTTGCAGATAGCCGCAATTGGGGCAACCGCATATACCGTTGCCACCGTTCCGGTCGAAGGGATCGAAACAGAAGTCGTTATCAATGTTGGCTGCGGAAGGTCGAATTAGATGTATCGGCACAATGCCAAAAGATGGAAGAGCTGCGCAAAAGCGGCTCTCCCATCTTTGCTCCTCACAGTAGGCTGCTCATACATTGATGCCGAATTAGCGCATTTCACCTATAGAGTCTCCGGCTTTTCCACCTTATTGTTTATCCCTGAATACCCTATGGTTTTCCTCGCAAGGATAGCGTTGCCTATCTTATTCGGAACAATGCTCGCAGCTTCGCTTGTTTCCCTGCACTTCAACAAGGATGCCGTAGGAGCATTCACCGCAACCCTACTGTGCGGAATCATTTTCCTGCTTTCAATCCTGAAAATGCTTAATTGCATACCGCTATCCCCGACGCCCAATCCGTACAGCATCAATTGGACCGCCATACCCTTCTGCGCCTATGCGTATATCTTCATCAAGATGAAGGCAGGACCTCTATTCCGCAAACAGCATTAATCCGTTTCGACAGACTGCAAGGATCGAATCGACATTAAATTCCATTCGCTAAAAACTCTCTGCAAGTATGCACAGGTTTTGAAAAGCAGAGCAAGATGGGCTAAACCAAAGGGCGTTCGTGAAGCCCAGGCATGCCCGACCTTTTCCGAAGAACAGTTTCCCGTCATAGCAAAACAGGGCTCTCCCCTCTTTACGAAGGAAGAGCCCTGCGAAGCAACCCGAGCGGGTAACGCATTGTCGGCTGAAAAATCGAAGTCCGGGCATGCGCCAGTAACCCAGCGAAACCTGGGCGCCTTGTCGCTCCGAACCCGCATCATTGGGCGAAAGCTCGATGTCCGGGCATGCGCCAGTAAGTCAGCGAGGGCAAGCCCGGTACCCCAGGTTCGTGGGATTTCGCGAGCGTAGCGTACTACGCTACGTGAGTTCGCGAAATCGCGCGAAGATGGGGTGCCCGGCTTGGCCACAGCGTCATCGCGTCTCAGGCGAATAAATCGCTGATTTATTCGCCGTCCGTAACC
>CAVHGQ010000009.1:0-16623 GCA_963635335.1 Candidatus Melainabacteria bacterium
GCTTTTCCTTGCGCTTCTTACGACGGCCCTGGCCATCATGGGAAGCGGCCTCTACAGCAGCGCGGGCTTCAGCAAGAACCTTGTCGCGCTGCAGCTTCTCGGCCTGAACGGCCATCTGGGCGTAGCGGTCTTCCGGCTGGGCATTGGTGCCAAGCTCGAGCTCGGGAACGGAAGGCTCGAAGCCCTTGCGCTGCCCCTTCTTGCCCTTGCCGCCGCGATTGTTCTTCTTGGCGGCTGCCGCCTCCTGCTTCTGATGCTGCAGGCGCTGCTGCTCGGCGTTGATCTGGTCGAGCAAGGAAGAGAAGCTGGAAGTAGGCGCAGGAGCTGCCTTGTGCTGCTTCTTCACCGGAGCCTCGGCAGGCTTGGTGCTCTTACGGCCGCGGTTGTGGAGCGCCTGCTCAACGGCCTGCTTCTTGGCAACCTCTGCCGCACGGGCAGCAGCCAGGGCGCGCTCGCGCGCCTCGGCCTTCTCGCGCTCTACGCGCTCGCGCTCGCGCTCGATCTGGGAAGCCAGGCTCTCGAACGGCGAAGACGAGATTTTGCGCTTCGGCTTCTCCTCGGATTCCTTGGCCTTGGCCTCTTCGCGGCGGGCGCGCTCGGCCTCGCGGGCCTCGCGCTCCTTTTCCATGGCGGCGCGGCGCTCGGCCTTTTCCTCTGCCTTGCGCTCCTCTTCCTTGGCCTTCGACTCGGCGAGCTTCTTCGCTTCCTCGTCTTCCAGCTTGCCGGCACGCTGCTTGATCTCAGGCTCTAGGCTCTTGCGAACCTTCTGCACATAGGCGTCCTGGAGAATGCTGGCATGACTCTTGGCGGGGATCTTCATCTCCGCCAAACGATCGAGCAGCTCCTTGCTGGTCATATTGAATTCCTTTGCCAATTCATGTACTCGCATGCCAGGCATATGGTTCTCCCGTCTACTTATCCTCGTTCGAGAGCGCAGAGCGCAGCTGCTGGGCGATGCGCTCGCAATCATCTTCTGTCAACTTCGTTCTGAGCGCCGAATCGAGGCGCTTGGTTTTCATGGCCTTCTCAAGACAGGCTACGCTGCACAGGTAAGCTCCGCGACCGTTCATACGTCCGGTTGGATCGTAGGCAACCTCGCCCTCGGGCGTGCGAACAACGCGAAGAAGCGAGTTCTTCGCGTTCACACCCCTGCATACCACACAGGTACGCTGACGCGTCGTTTTTCCGGCCACGTTCGCCAAGCTTACTCCCCTTCCTCCAATGCAGCATGGATACCGCAGTAGCGATAGCCGGGTCGTGCATGGTTGCGGCAGCGGAAGCCGTCTTCGTTCACGTAAGCGCACAGACCGTCTTCGAGCTCTTCTTCGGGCTCTTCGTCGATCAGGGAGCTGTCAGAGACCAGGGGCTCGCCGGCAAACGACGCCGACTTGATGTCGATGTGCCAGCCGGTGAGGCGGGCGGCCAAGCGCGCGTTCTGGCCTTCCTTGCCGATGGCCAGGGAAAGCTGGTCGTCGGGAACGATGACCGTTGCGTAGTTGTTCTCCTCGTCGATGTCAACGCGGGTTACGCGGGCAGGCGAAAGGGCGTTGGCAACGTAGATAGCGGGATCCTCGTTCCACTGGATCACGTCGACGCGCTCGTTGCGAAGGCCCTCGACCACCATGCGCACACGGGAGCCCTTAGGACCCACACAAGCGCCTACTGGGTCGAGGTTCGACTCGCGGGAAGCAACGGCGACCTTGGAGCGCTCGCCGGGCTCGCGCGCGATGGACTTGATCTCTACCAGGCCGTCATAGATTTCCGGAACCTCGATCTCGAACAAGCGGCGGATCAGGTCGGGATGGGTGCGGGACACCACGATGGAAGGACGAGTGTGCTCGCCGCGGCCGCGGGGCTCGTCGGCGCTGGGGTCGCGAACCTCAACGATCAGCGTCTTCAGGCGCTGGTTGTGGCGGTAATGCTCGTTGCGGGGACGCTCGTTGCGCTCGCCCGGGTAGCGCTTCAGGTCGTAATGGGGCAACTCGGCCTCTACGCCGTCGCGGATCTTGATAATGGTGAAATCGGGCGTACCCTGAAGCACGGTGCCCGTTACCAGGTCGCCCACACGGGAAGAGAACTCCTCGTAGATGGACTGGCGCCCGGCATCGCGGACGATGGAGCCGATGACGTTCTTCGCGTTCAGCGCGGCGATGCGGCTTACATCGTCGGGCGTTACGTCGCGCTCCTCGAACTCGGTGTACTCGCCGGTTTCCTCGTCGGGCTCGCCGACGGGAACAAGTTCGTACACGTAGATCTTGCCGCTGTTGCGGTCGATGGTGACACGCGCATCGTACTCAAGGTCGAGGATATTCTGATAGCTTTTGGCCAAGGACGCTTCAAGGCGCTCGATAAGGTAGAACTCGTCGATCTTGCGCTCGTGGGCCAAAGCCTGCAAAGCTTCGATCAATTCTGATGTTGCCATGGTAAAGGGTCCTTTCTACCCGCTGAAATCAATAGTGCCGATAACGTGCGCTTTCTTGATGCGCTCGAAGGGAAGGGCGAATTCCTGCCCCTCTACCTCTACGAGAACCGCATCTTCCCCCATCCCTTTCAGGATGCCGGTCCATTTGCTGCGGCCTTCGAAAGGCTGGGTGAGCGTGATCTGGACCTTTTCGCCGGCGAAGCGGTCGAAATGCTGGGGAGTTCGCAAAGGGCGATCGATACCGGGAGAGGAAACTTCCAGGGTGTATGCGCCGGGGAACGGGTCGAGCTCGTCCATGAGCTCGCCTACCCACTTCTGCGATGCGGCAAGCTCGTCGAAGCCGATGCCGCCTTCGCAATCCAGGTACACCCGGATGGTGGGAGCCTTGCGCGAGCCGATGAGCTCTACGGTGACAACCTCCAAGTTATGGGCGCTGGCCTGGGGTTCCAATGCCTCAAGCAGCTTGCGTTCCTTGGCGTTGAGCAATCCTGTTCCCTCCTTCAATACCCCGAACAAACAAAAGAAGCGGGTACAAGGCCCACTTCCTCCAAACATCGAAAGCTAATCGCATTTTCATACGCCTTATGTTTATAACACAGCTTCCCTATTTGCACCATACCCCATTTCGACAGCGAAAACGGGCAGCCGAACCCAGCATACGTTGCGGCTCACGCATCGGGGTCTGCTTCGGGATACAGCTTGTCGAATGCCGCTTCCGAAATAGAGCTGCCGTTGCTCAAGTCCTCGGCCAAGGGGGCAAGGATCTTCGAGCTGTAGCTCTTCGGGTTGTCGTACGAAAGCGAGTTCTCCCAGCATTTCGAGACCACGTTCAGCCTGTCCAGCAGGTAGCCGTAGAGCTCGTCGATCTTCTGGTACTTGCTGTACACATCGCTGCCCTGGGAAACGCCGGCCTTTTCGCAAAGCTGGGCGAGCGATTCGCGGGAGCTGGTGATGTCCTGGATGGTGGCGTTGCAGGTATCAGCGTAGCCCTGGCGCGTTGCCTTTTTGGTGACCAGGAAGTAACCCTCCAGGTCGTCCACCCTGCTATCGACGTCGGTACGCCACGAGGCAAGATCCCGGTAGGCCTGCGAAAGGTCGACCTTGAAATCCTCATCCGTATAGCCCTTGGCGGTAGTTGCGCTCTCGTTCGAGGAAGACTGCTGGGCAGCCGTGGGCACCGAAACAGAAGTCTGCTCGGAATCGGCCTTGAAGACCTGCTGGACAGCCTCTTCGATCTGCGGAGCAAAGCTCCACGCAGCAAGGATCACCAGGATGATCACCACGCCGCCCAAAAACGGCTTCATGGGGAACGGCGCGCGGCGGGCCCCCTGGCGATACACCTTCGCATCCCTGTCAACGTCGGCCACTACCCTGCCGCTGTCGGCAACGATGCGCTGCATGGGCATGGTGATGAACGGGTCTTTGGCACCCAGTTCCGGAATGGCTCGCAAGTCGTTCTCGTCCTTATGCAAAGACGAGACATCTACCTTCTTGGAAGGATCAAGCGGCTTGCCGTCGCGGTCCTGGTAGGAGCGATCCTTCACCAGGGGAAGCTTCGAAGTGCTCGAGGGGGAAACGGCATCAGTGTAGACGATCTGCTCTTCAGCAGCCGCGATACGAGCCTTCATGTCAACGACAGACGAGCCGCAGCGTGGACACTGCAGCTCGTCATCGTTGATCTTTGTCCCACACTCGAGACAGTACAAGTTACTTTGCCTTTTCCTGGTTGTGGGAGATAAGGCGGTTAAGGGCGTTCAGGTACGCCTTCGCAGAAGACACCACGATGTCGCCATCGGCGCCACGGCCGGTGAACACCTCGCCCTCGGAAGAGGAAACGCGCATGGTTACCTCGCCCAAGGCATCGATGCCGCGGGTAACGCTCTGTACGGAGAACTCGGTAAGGTCGTTCTCGATGTCGATGATCTCGTTGATAGCCTTCACCAGGGCATCAACCGGGCCGGTACCCGTAGCACAGGAAACGAAGTCGCGGCCCTCGGCATCACGCAGCGTGACGGTAGCGGTAGGCGTAAGCGGCTTGCCGCAAGAGATCTGCACGGATTCAAGCGTGTAATGCGCGGTCTGGTTGCGGCCCTGCTCGCCAAGGAGGGACTCCAGGTCCTCGTCGTAGACTTCCTTCTTCTTGTCGGCCAAGTCGAGGAAGGCGTTGTACAGGTCTTCGAACGCCTGGCCTTCGGGATGGTACCCCAGAGCCTCTACGCGATGGCGAAGAGCAGCACGGCCGGAACGGGCAGAAAGGATGATAGAGCTCTGGCCTGCGCCAACCTCGCGCGGGTCGATGATCTCGTAGGTCTCGCGCGACTTGATGACGCCGTCCTGGTGGATGCCGGAAGAATGCGCGAAGGCGTTGGCGCCCACGATGGACTTGTTGGGCTGCACTACGAAGCCGGTGATGGAGGAAACCAGGCGGGAAGCGCGGACGAATTCGCGGGTGTTGATGTCGGTGTGGGCGTTGAGCTCCTTACCGTGCATCTTCATGGCCATGACAACTTCTTCCATGGCCGTGTTGCCGGCGCGCTCGCCCAGGCCGTTGATGGTGCACTCGATCTGGCCTGCGCCATTGGCGACGCCAGCCAGGGAAAGGGCAGTTGCCATGCCCAGGTCGTTGTGGCAGTGCACGGAGATGGTGGCCTTGTCCACGTTCTTCACGTTGTCCATCAGGAACTTGATGCGGCGGCCGAACTCGTCGGGAAGCGAGTAGCCGGTGGTGTCGGGGATGTTCACGACGGTGGCGCCAGCGGCGATTACAGCCTCGACGACCTTGGCCAAGAACTCGTAGTCGGAACGGCCGGCGTCTTCGCAGTAGAACTCGACGTCGTTGACGTACTTCTTGGCGTACTTGGTCGCAGCAACTGCGCGTTCGAGGATCTTCTCGGGCGTGGAGCGGAGCTTGTCGTAGATGTGGCTATGGGAAACGCCGATGCCGGTGTGGATGCGCGGGCGCTTGCACTCGGCCAAAGCGCGGGCAGCGGAGTCGATGTCCTTCTCAACAGCACGGGTAAGGGCGCAGACAACGGCCTTGTCGCCCACCTCGGCAGCGATCTGCTGCACGGACTTGAAGTCGCCAGGGGAAGATACCGGGAAGCCCGCCTCGATGACGTCGACGTTCAGGCGCAGTAGCTGACGCGTGATAACCAGCTTCTCCTCGGAGTTCATGGAAGCGCCCGGCGACTGCTCACCGTCGCGCAAGGTAGTATCGAAGATAGCGATCTTGCGAGTCATCTTGCGATCCTTTCTGGTATCGGTCTTTGTATCCATTGCACTATATCGCATTTTCGGTGAACGGCAGCGTTTAGCCGCCCATTTATCACATCAATTCAGGGCAAGCCAGCATGAGGAACGCCAGGGCAGCCAGCTAAGGCTCGAAAGTGGGCGAAACGCAAAGAAGCCCCAGCCGCGAAGGCCAGGGCTTCTTCTTTATGACTTAACAGCGTCTAGGTTGTTGAGTTCCACAAAGGGAGGGTTAGACCGCTGCTTCGTCCTTTTCGCCGGTGCGGACACGCACAACGCTTTCGATGGCAGAGATGAAGATCTTGCCGTCTCCAACCTCGCCAGTGCGGGCGACGCGGACGATAAGGTCCACGATCTCGTCTACACGGCTATCGTCGACGATGATCTCGAACTTGACCTTGGGGATCATGTTCAGGAACACCTCGCTGCCACGGAAGTACTCCTTCCAACCATGCTGGTTGCCGCAACCGTGAACCTGGTAGATGGTCATGCCGGAGATCTTGGCCTCGAAGAGAGCCTCTTTCAGGGGTTCGAGCTTTTCAGGACGAACTACTGCTGCAATACGTTTCATCGATCATTCACTCCCTTCCGTTAGTCCAAGCCGATGAATGCGGGGTAAGCGGATTCGCTGTGAGCCGTGAGGTCCATGCCAGCTGCTTCCTCTTCCTTGCTTACACGCAGGCCACCGAAGATCGCCTTGACGATGAGGCCGATGATGAGGGAGCCAACGGCAACGAAGACGATGGTGACCAGGATGCCCAGGCACTGAGCGCCGAGGAGCGTGGGGTCGCCGGTGTAGATCAGGCCGCCGAAGTCGGTCCAGGAAAGCTCAGGCACGCAGAAGATACCGGTGAGGATGCCGCCAACGATACCGCCGATGCAGTGGCAACCGAAAGCGTCGAGTGCGTCGTCGTAGCCGATCTTTGCCTTGCAGAAGGAAATTGCGAAGTAGCAGATGGGGGAAACGATGAGGCCCATGACGATGGCAGCCCAGGGATCCACGAAGCCAGCAGCAGGGGTGATGACAACCAGGCCAGCAACAAGGCCGGTTGCGCCGCCGACGAGGGTGGGCTTGCCCGTCTTGGCAGCTTCAACGATCATCCAGGAGATCATTGCGGCGCCAGAGGCAACGAAGGTGTTCAGTAGGGCCAGGCCGGCGATGCCGTCAGCAGCGAATGCGGAGCCGCCGTTGAAGCCGAACCAACCGAACCACAGAAGGGTTGCGCCAAGAACAACGAAGGGAACGTTGTGAGGGCGATGGTTCACGGCACCGAAGATGCGGCGCTTGCCAAGGAGCAGGCACAGAACCAGGCCGGTCAAACCAGAGCTGATGTGAACAACGTCGCCGCCGGCGAAGTCGAGGGCACCGATCTGGTCGCCGATGAAGCTGCCGTCGCCGCCCCATACCATGTGGGCCAAAGGTGCGTAGATGAGCACAACCCAGATGGTGATGAAGGTAAGGAAGGCGCCGAACTTCATACGGCCGGCAAGGGAGCCGCCCACGATAGCTGCGGTGATGCAGGCGAATGCAGCCTGGAAGGCAATGTCGATGATCGCGGGATAGGTTGCGTCACCGGGATTGTCCACCTCAGCCAGCATATCGGATACCGCGCTCAGGCAACCCAGCTGATCGAAGCCACCGAAGAAGGGGCTCGAGCCGTCGCCACCATAAGCGAGAGACCAACCTGCGAGGATCCAAACGATAGCAACTACTCCAATGATCACGAAAGACATGAACATCGTGTTGACCACATTTTTACGACGCGCAAGTCCGCCGTAAAAAAATGCAACACCCGGAGTCATGAGAAAGACCAGCATCGCGCTTACGAGCATGAATGCGGTCGCTCCTGTGTCAAGCATTGTGCATACCTCCTAAATATTCGTTCGAGCACATTTTCGACAACACGATCTTTGCACGCGTAACACGTTCAGAAAGGCAAAGGAGCGTTTGTTAACGAGCGCGGAAAAACCTCGTAACATCTCTGACCAACGCGGGTAACAGACTGGAAACAGAAGCGGGGCGAACGTGTTCAAACTGCTGCTGGAAGGCCAATTTCGCCCCACGCAAGGGTGTTACGGGCAACAAAAAGCCCCATCCTTCCAAGAAAGGACGGGGCGAACATGCGCATTGTGCGACAAAGGTACGGAGCGAAAGGGCGCGTTAACCTTCCAGAAGCCCAAGGAGCGTGTTCTTTATTCCCTCAGCATCTATGCCGCAATCAGCAAAGAGCTGATCCACCTTACCTTGGGCAACGAAGCGATCGGGCAGGCCAAGGACTGCCAGCTTGGGGGTCTTCCCGCTAGTAGCGATAACCTCTGCCACGCCCTCGCCGGCCCCGCCGATGGAAACGCCGTCTTCGACGGTTACCACTGCGCCCATATCAGCCGCCGCCAGGATGGCCTCTTCATCGAGCGGCTTCACCCAGCGCATGTCTACCACGCGCACGGAATGACCCAGTTCCGCAAGCGCCTCGGCGGCATCGCACGCATAGCGAACCATACGGCCGAATGCCAAGATGGCCGCATCCGAGCCCTCGCGTACCACGCGCGATTTACCGGGTTTCATCGAGAGCGCATCGTCGGGCATGGGCACGCCAACCGCTTCCCCGCGCGGGTAGCGCAGGGCAACCGGCCCATCCAGGCGCAAGGCGGTATGCAGCGCATGGGCGAGCTCGGCCTCGTTCGAAGGGGCAAGCACCTTCATATTGGGAACCGTGCGCAACAGCGCCATGTCGAACATGCCGTGATGCGTGGGGCCGTCATCCCCCACCAGGCCAGCTCGATCGATGGCGAATACCACATCGAGGTTTTCAAGCGAAACGTTGATGATGGCCTGATCCACAGCACGCTGGAAGAACGTGGAGTACAGGGCAACAACGGGCTTCTGCCCGCCAAGAGCCAGGCCGCTGGCCATGCCCACCGCATGACCTTCGGCAATACCCACGTCGAAGCAACGTTCCGGGTGCGCCGTAGCGAATTCGCGCAGGCCCGTGCCGTCTACCATGGCAGCAGATACCGCGCAGATGCGCTCATCGAGGCGAGCTTCCTTGGCGAACGACTGCGTGAAAGCCTGGGTATAGGTAAGCGCCTTGGGCTTCGACTTGAGCGAAGCGCCCGTGGCAATATCGTAGGGGCCAACGCCGTGGAAGCGCGAAGGCTCGGCTTCTGCCGGCGCATAGCCAGCGCCCTTCTTAGTTACCACGTGAACAAGCACCGGCACATCGCTTTCAAGGGCATGGCCGATGGTGCGCTTCAGTGCCGGGATATCGTGCCCATCTACCGGAGGCGTGCACACGATGCCCAGCTGCTCGAACAACATGGTGTCGGGCATGACGAACTGCTTCAGCGATTCCTTGGCCGTTTTGCCCAGCTTCACCATCGCCTTGCCAGCGATGCCCATGGAGTTCTCCATGAAATCCTGCATGGAGTCGCGGCTTTTGCGGTAGTTGCTGGTAACGCGCAGGGCACCCAGGTGCATGGCCATGGCACCAACATTGCGCGCGATGCTCATCTCGTTGTCGTTCAGGATGATGACCAGCGGCGTTTGCGCTTGCCCGATGTCGTTCAGCGCCTCGAATGCCATACCGCCCGCCAAGGAGGCATCGCCAATGAGCGCAACGATGTTCTGCTTGTCGCCGCGCATGTCGCGCGCACGCGCCAAGCCACACGCCACCGAAAGCGAGTCGGATGCATGGCCGGAAGGGTGCACATCGTGCGGATTGCTGTGCGGCTTCGGGAAACCGGAAAGCCCCTTGTACTGGCGCAGCGTGGGGAATTCCGCCAAACGGCCGGTTACCAGCATGTGCGCGTAGGACTGATGCCCCACGTCGAACAGGAACCGGTCGTGCGGCGAATCGATAAGCGAGTGAACGGCAAGGATGATGTCCACCGCGCCAAGGCTAGAGGCAACATGCCCGCCGGTCTTGGAAGTGACCTCGATGATCTCCTGACGGATCTCGGAAGCCAATATGGAAAGCTCCTCATCGGTGAGGAGCTTGAGCTTGCCAGGGGAATCGATTGAGTCGAGGATTCGAGTCATTGCGCTCCCCTTTCTATCCAGCAGTTTCTACATCGCCGCCATCATCGTGCGCCTCTTGGGCGCCATCGTTGTGGGCGGCAATCCCCTCTTCCATGATGCGGGAGGCAGCAAGCCCGATGCCCACTGCCTCTTCGTAAAGGCCCAATGCCTCTTCAAGAGGAAGCTCCTCGTCGCTGACCGCGGCCACGATCTCATCGAGGCGCAGCTTGATGTCCTCGAACGATTGAGGAGCCTGTTCCTCCATTATGCATTCTCGCTTTCCAGTTGGGTAGCGATTCGACCAAGAATGCCGTTGATGAAGCGAGGGGAATCATCGCCGCCGAATTCCTTGGCAAGGTTCACGGCCTCGTTGATGGAAACGGAAACGGGAACCTCGTCCACGAAACGCATCTCATAGGTTGCCAGGCGCAGGAGGGAGCGGTCTACCACCGGCATGC
The DNA here is from genome assembly GCA_963635335.1 of Candidatus Melainabacteria bacterium. GTDB lineage: Bacteria > Actinomycetota > Coriobacteriia > Coriobacteriales > Eggerthellaceae > Anaerotardibacter. The sequence continues at coordinate 10,148 of CAVHGQ010000009.1, forward strand.
GGTCGAGCGACCAGTTCTCGCTAGCTGCGGCGATAAGCGCATCGATGACCTCGAGCTGTTCGCGCGAGCCGTCCAAAAGCGAAATGGCGTAATCGTCCAGGCCTTGGGTTTCGGGAACAAGGCTGCCATTGTCAAGGAGCTCACGCGGGGTTTTGCCCATGATCTCGCCTTGGTACATCAACTGCAGCGCATGCTTACGGGCAAGCATGCGCTCTTCATGACGAGGTGCCTTAGACACACAAGCCTCCTAATCCTGAAACACGATGCCGTCAACACGGATATCCACGCGCTTCACGGCAAGACCAACCTGGGAAAGAACAGCGCTGGCCACAGCTTCGCGCACATTCTGGGCGATTTCCTTCAAGGAACGGCCGGAGAGCACGCGCAGGGAAACCGCAACCTCGACGGAATTGTCTTCCAGAACGTTCACCTGCACGCCTTCGGCGGACTGCTTGAAGGAGAGCAGCGAACGGATGCCGGAAGGGGCAGCGCCCACACTGGCAACGCCATCGACGTCGCGAACGGCAAGGGTGATGATGGTTTCCACTACGCCGGGGGCAATGGCCATGGTTTCGGTATTGATATCGGACATGTTACTCATCCCCCATTTCGGTTTCGATGAAGTCGGTGTACACCCTGCCCTCTTTGAAGGCTTCCTTTTCCAGGACTTCCAAGTGGAAGGGAATGGTCGTCTTGATGCCCTCGATGACGAACTCGTTCAGTGCACGCTTGCCGCGCGCCATGCACTCCTCGCGGTCGATGCCCCAAACGATGAGCTTCGCAACCATGGAGTCGTAGTACGGTGAGATGCGATCGCCCTGCTTGATGTAGGTTTCCACGCGGACGCCAGGGCCGCCGGGAACCTCAAAGCGGGTGATGGTGCCCGGGCAGGGGCGGAAATCGTGCTCGGGGTCTTCCGCGTTGATGCGGAACTCCATGGCATGGCCGAAGGGAGTGAACGGTGCACGCTCAGCGCAGCTCATCGGTTCGCCAGAGGCAATGCGCAGCTGCTCCTTGATGATGTCGGTGCCGGTGATGAGCTCGGATACCGGATGCTCAACCTGCACTCGGGTGTTCATTTCCATGAAGTAGAACTTGCCGTCATGGTCGAGCAGGAACTCGATGGTGCCGGCGTTCTCGTAGTTGGTGGCACGGACGGCCTTAACGGCCGCAACGCCCATGGCGCGGCGAATCTCGTCGGTAAGAGCCGGAGAGGGAGCCTCTTCCAGCAGCTTCTGATGGCGGCGCTGCAGCGAGCAGTCGCGCTCGCACAGGGAAATGCGGTTGCCGTGCTGGTCGGCCAAAATCTGCACCTCTACGTGACGCGGGCGCAGAACGAGCTTTTCCAGGTACACGTCGCCGTTGCCGAACGCGGCAAGCGCCTCGTTCTTGGCGGCCATGAACTGGCTTTCAAGGTCGGCAGGGTCGTGCACTTCGCGCATGCCCTTGCCGCCGCCGCCAGCCGATGCCTTGACCAACACCGGGTAGCCCACCTTCTCGGCGAACTGACGTGCTTCCTCTACCGTTTCGATTACGCCGTCGGAGCCGGGAACCGTGGGGACGCCGCAGGCCTTCATGGTCTCGCGCGCAGCGGCCTTGTTGCCCATGGCATCGATGCAATCGGGCGAAGGGCCGATGAACACCAGGTCGTTGTCGGCGCAGGCGCGGGCGAAATCGGAGTTCTCGGCCAGGAAGCCGTAACCGGGATGGATGGCCTGGCAGCCGGTGTTCACGGCAGCGGCGATGATCGACGACATGACAAGGTAACTTTTGTTAGCCTGAGCAGGCCCGATGCACACCTTTTCGTCCGCATAGCGAACAGGATAGGTGTCGGCATCTTCCGTTGAGTAGACCGCGACGGTTTTTATGCCCAGCTCCTTGCAGGCGCGCATGATGCGCAGGGCAACCTCACCGCGGTTCGCTATGAGTACTTTTTCGAACATTTAGGCATTCTCCGGGCCGATGGCGTCATGGGTGTTGTGAGGCTCGATGTAGAACAAGGGGGTGCCGAACTCGACCGGGGTTGCGTCCTCGACACACACCTCGCGGACGGTGCCCATTTCCTCTGCGCCGATCTCGTTCATGAGCTTCATGGCCTCGACGATGCAGAGCGTCTGGTTAGCGGCAACCTCGTCGCCGACCTTCACGAAGGCAGGCTCACCGGGTGCGGGAGCAGCGTAGAAGGTGCCCACCATCGGGGAGGTTACGCAGTGCCAACCGGCAGGACGGGCAGCGGAATCTGCGGCAGGCGCAGGAGCCGCGGCGGCAGGCGCAGCTGCGGCAACCGGAGCAGCGGCAGCGGCAACAGGGGCTGAGGCGGCAACGCCGGGCATGCGGACGGAGATACGCGCTCCCTCTTCCTCTACGACAATCTCGCCGACGCCGCTTTCCTCGGCAACGCGAACGAGCTCTCGAATCTGGTTGATATCCACGTAATCGTCCTCCTTGGTCATGCTCGACTCCTCTTCCAGGAGGAAATCGACCTTCTCAGATGTGCGGTGCTTGCTCAGGTAGGTACGCGCCTCGTTCGGGAACAGGGCGTACATCAAAACGTCTTCCTCGGTCTTGGCCAAATCACCGATCTCTTCTTCCAGCTCGGCGAAGGTGGTGGTTACCAGAGAACCAGGCGAAACGGAAGGATCCAGAACCTGGTCGGCATCGGTTACCACACGGCTTACCACTTCGGGTGCCATGGGGCCGGGTGCCTTGCCGTAGTAGCCGCAGATGTAATCCTTCATTTCCTTGGAAACAACGCTCCAGCGCTTGCCGGTAAGAACGTTGAACACGGCCTGGGTGCCCACGATCTGGGAAAGCGGGGTTACCAGCGGCGGATAGCCTACCTCGGCGCGGACGCGGGGAATCTCTTCCATGACGTCGTCGAGGCGGTCGAGCGCGTTCTGGATTTCCAGCTGGGATACCAGGTTCGACATCATGCCGCCGGGAACCTGGTGCGAGTACACCTTCATGTGGGTAAGCGAGGAAACGCCGCGCTTGTAGTGGCCGCGCTTGCGAACCTCTTCCCAGTACTCGGAGATCTCGAACAGAAGGCCAAGGTCGAGGCCGGTGTCGTAACGGCTTTCCTGAAGCGCGGCAACCAGCATTTCCACGGCGGGCTGCGAATTGCCGAATGCGAGGGGCGCGCTGGCCGTGTCGACGATGGCAGCGCCTGCTTCGGCGGCCTTCAGGTAGTTAGCGGGAGCCATGCCGCCGACGTAGTGGCAGTGAACGTGAACGGGAAGGCCGATCTCTGCGTTGAACGCCTTCACCATACGCTCGGTGCGGTATGGGGTGAGCATGCCGGCCATGTCCTTGATGGCGATGGAGTCGGCGCCCAAGTCCTTCAGCTGCTGGCCATACTCAAGGAAGCTGTCCAGCGTGTGAACTGGGGACATGGTGTAGGAGATGGCGCCCTCGAAGTGGCCGCCGCATTCCTTGATGGCCTCGGCGCTGTCGACCACGTTGCGGATGTCGTTCAGCGCATCGAACACGCGGAACACATCGATGCCGTTGCGGTGCGACGCGGCGATGAAGCGGGAAACAACTTCCTTGGAGTAGTGCTTGTAGCCAACCAGGTTCTGGCCGCGGGTGAGCATGGAAAGACGCGTGTTCGGCGTTTTGGCCTTGATGGAACGAAGACGATCCCAAGGATTCTCATCCAAGAAGCGAAGGCAGGTGTCGAACGTGGCACCGCCCCAAGCCTCGATAGCCCAATAACCTACGCGATCCATCTTAGGCAAGATCGGGAGCATATCACCGATCGGCATACGCGTTGCCCAAAGGCTCTGCTGGCCGTCACGAACGGTGGTATCCATGATCTGTAGCTTTCCCAAGTGTTTCGCACCTCCTCTTATCAGCAGTCCGCGCTTCTTCGAAGTGCAGCTATAGAAAACGAGTGTTTAGTATAAAGCACGGGGCGCCGAAGCGCCCCGCAGCTAGAAGAAAATACAGTCAAGTCGCACAGGCTAGACGCGCTTCACGAAACGGCCGTCGCGGGAGTCGATCTGCAGGACGTCGCCGATCTCCACGAAGGTGGGAACCTGGATGGTAACGCCGGTTTCCAGCGTGGCGGGCTTGGTGGTGTTGGTGGCGGTGTCGCCCTTGAAGCCAGGCTCGGTTTCGGTAACCTCGAGCTCGACGAACATGGGAGGCTCGATGCTGATGAGCTCGTCGCCGGCGTACATCAGGGTTGCCTCGTCGTTTTCCTTCAGCCAGTTGGCAGCAGAGCCAACGGTTTCAGCAGGGATGGCCAGCTGCTCGTAGGTGCTGGAGTCCATGAAGTTGAAGTCGGCGCCGTCGCTGTAGAGGAACTGCATCTTCTTGGTTTCCAGGCGAACCGGCTCGAACTTGGTGCCGGAATTGAAGGTGTAGTCAACAACGCGACCGGTCTTGATGTCGCGGAGCTTGGTGCGGACGAAGGCACCGCCCTTGCCCGGCTTAACATGCTGGAACTCGACGATGGTGCAGAGCTTGTTGTTGTACTCGATGCACATGCCATTACGGAAATCGGCGGTAGAGATTGCCACTTTGTGCTCCTTTAGAACCTGAACTTTGTAAGTAAACTCAAACAGTATACCTGATCGGCTAACCAACGATGACCATTTCGTGCGTGCTTTGCGTAAGCACCTCGAAACCATCGCTGCGAACCACGCCGTAATCTTCAAGGCGCATGCCGAATTCACCAGGGATATAGATACCCGGCTCTACGGTTACCACATTGCCTTCTGCAAGGGGCTCGGCGTTTCGGGGAGAAAGGTTGGGCGACTCGTGGATGTCGATGCCAACGCTGTGCCCCAGGGAGTGTCCCATGGCGCCCTTGAAGCCGCCCTCTTCCAGCACCTTTTCCGCATGGGCGTGAACCGAAGCAGCGGAAACGCCGGCGCGCACCATGGCCTCGCATTCCTCGTTGGCGCACCTGAGCACGGCAAATGCGGTACGCAATTTTTCGGAGGGCTGGCCCACGAACACGGTTCGCGTCATGTCGGAGCAGTAGCCACCGAAGCGGGCGCCGAAATCCATAACCACGGCATCGCCTGCGGCCAGCTTCGTATCGCCTGGAATGGCGTGGGGCGAAGCAGCGTGGGCTCCTGTGGCAACGATGGTGGCAAACGCCAGCCCTTCAGCACCTTCGGCGAACATGAAATTGTCCAACATAAGCTGAACCTCGCGCTCCGTCATGCCCTCGTGCATCGATTCGACGATGCACGCGAATGCAGTATCGGTGATGGCCTGGGCCTTGCGCATGGCCTCGATCTCGGACTCGTCCTTCACCTGACGCAGCTTCTCCACGAAACCGTTCAGCTCAACAAACTGCACCTGGGTCTTTTCGGCCAGGGTGGCTTGCAGCAGGCGGAACTCGGCTAGCGTGAGCGAGTCCTCGATGCCCACGCGGATGGCGGCATCGGGCCTTTGCGGGGTAACGCCCTCGAGGATGCTGGCAAGGAAACAAGCATGCGAAGCCCGCGAGCCATCGATGCTGATGGCGGTTCCGTTGGCACGCGATTCCAGGGCATCGAAATAGCGCGAATCGGTGTGAAGGGTGCAGCTGTTCTGCGTGAGCACGACAGCATGGGCGGGCTCATCGTCGAATACGCGCTCGAAGCCGGTAAGCCATGCCACGTTCGAAAGGCCGCGCACATAGAGGACATCCAGCTCGGCTTCGGCCATCTTGGCGCGAAGCGCTGCCAGTCGGTTTTCGTTAAAGGCCATTTGATTCCATCTCCCCCATCGAAACGATTCCATTTTCGCAGCATGCAAGCAAATGAACCGGGGCTTCTGCTCACACTGAACCCGAGCCAAGCCAATGGCTTGGTGCCCCTAGCCAGCAAAAGCGCCAGCCCCCAGAACCCCTGTACCGGCCGAACGGGATACACACCAGCGCTCGGCACCCGGCAACTAGTTTGCAGCCACGCTCCGCTGCCAGGCCTGCAGGTACTCAAGCACGAACGAATCGGAGAGCTCGCAGACCTCCCATTCGCCGCAGGCACGCGGCAGAACGAAGCGCAGCTTGCCCGAACGGACTTTCTTGTCGCCCTTCATCAGGTGCAACAGGCGATCCGGGTCAGCAGCCAGGTTGATCTCGGGCAGACCAAGGGCATCCAGCAGCGAATCCTGTGCCTGCACGAACTCCATCGAAGCACCCAGGTGCGCCACCGCCAAGCGGGCGGCGAAGCGCATGCCCTGGGCAACTGCATGCCCATGGGAATACACGCCATAGCCGGCCTCGGTCTCGATAGCATGGGCAAGCGTGTGACCGTAGTTTAGGCACTCGCGCACGCCCTTGGTTTCCTCCTGGTCGCGGGCAACAACCGCGGCCTTGAACACGATGCAGCGCTTCACGGCCTCTTGAACGACCTCGGGAACGCGGGCGCTCAGCTGGTCGGAATGCTCGTAGAGCCAGAAGAAGAATTCCTCGGAGTCGATGACGGCCGATTTCGCGATCTCGCCGCAGCCGCATGCCCATTCACGTTCGGGAAGCG
>CAVHGQ010000010.1:0-6774 GCA_963635335.1 Candidatus Melainabacteria bacterium
TGGGCATCGATGACCTGCGCGCGGGCGCGCTTCTCGGAAAGGTTTTCCTTCAAGGCCTGCTGGGTAGCCTGGATGGTGTCGCGGCGATGGGTTAGCCCGCGCTGTTCGCTGGTAAGGGTGTCCAGCTTCTTGCGCAGGTCGTTGCGCTCGTTCACGCGCTGGGTGTAGCGGATCTCCAAGTCGCCGCGAAGCTTTTCGGCTTGATCGGACTTGGAGCAGGCCTCTTCGGCGGCCTGGCGGGCATCGGCCAACTCCTTCTGAGCGGCGTTGCGGCGCACCCTGCCCTCTTCCATGTAGCGCGAAAGGCGCTCTACCTCAGAATGGTAGCCCGTGCGCTTTTCCTGCAGCAGGATAACAGTGGAGTTCAAGCGCTCGTAGGCGGCCTGGGCGCGGCGGTAATTGCCGTTCAGGTTGCTTTCCTGCGAGCTGCGCTGGTGCAGTTCGCCCTGCAGCTTGTCCAGCACGGCTTCCGAATTCGCCAGCTCTTCCTTCAGCGCGGCTTGCTGCTGCTCCAAGGCCTGCTCGGTTTCGAGCGTTTCGTCCCAACGACGCTGCAACACGCGCAAGTCGTCCACCGCAAGTCCCAGGCGCAGGCCGGAAAGCTCTTCAGAAAGCTGCTCGTGCAAGCGCGCCTTCTTCGCCTTGCGCTCGAGCGGCTTCAGCTGGCGCTCCACTTCGGCGGTGATGTCGTTCACGCGCGCCAGGTGCGCGTCCATCTGGGCAAGCTTGCGCTCGCTTTTGGCCTTGCGCTCCTTGTGCTTCAGGATGCCGGCGGCCTCTTCGATAAGCGCACGGCGGTCTTCCGGGCGCGAAGACAGCACCGAATCGAGGTTGCCCTGGGAAATGATGGAGTTGGTACCGGTGCCCATACCCGAATCGTGCAGGATGTCGAGCACGTCCATGCGGCGCACCACGTTGCCGTTGATGAGGTACTCGCTCTCGCCGCTGCGGTACATGCGGCGGCCGATGGAAACCTCGGCGAAATCGACGGGAAGGGTGCCGTCGGAATTGTCCAGCAACAGCTCCACCTCGGCCACGGAAACGGGCTTGCGTGCGGAAGAGCCCGCGAAGATGACGTCTTCCATGGACTGGCCGCGCAGGTTCTTCGCGTTGCGCTCGCCGAGCACCCACAGAACAGCGTCGGAGATGTTGGATTTGCCGGAACCGTTAGGGCCGACCACAGCCGCAATGCCCGGCTCGAATCTCATGACCGTACGATCGGCGAAGGACTTGAAGCCCTTCAAGGTCAACGACTTGAGGTACACCTGAGCCCCTTACTGCTGCTGTTGCTTTTTCTGCTTGCGAGCCTTCTGCTCTGCCTGCTTGCGGGCTTTTTCCTCGGCCTTGGCGGCCTTGATGGCTGCTTTGGCTTCTGCCTTGCGCTTCTTGTCTTCAGGGCTTTTGCCCTCGAACAGCGAGCCTAAGATCTCCAGCGCCGACTTCGCGGCCTGGCTTTCCGATTCCTTCTTGGTGCGGCCCACGCCACGCGCGATGGACTTCATGCCCACGAACACCTGGGTGACGAACGTGCGGTCGTGCGGCGGGCCTTGGGTTTCTATCAGGCGATACGTGGGGGTGATGCCGTCTTCCTGAAGACGTTCCTGAAGCACGCTCTTCGGGTTCTCAGGCTCTTTGGCCATGTCCTCGCTCATGCGCACGATAAGGGTGCGCTTCACAAAAGAGGCCGCCGAATCGATGCCGCCATCCAGATACAGGGCCGCCACCAGCGACTCGTAGACGTTTTCCAGCGCGGAGTGCAGGCCGCGACGGCCGGTGCCGCGCTCGGAAGAACCGAAGAAGATGACGTCGGAAAGGCCTAAGTCCTTGCCCACTTCCGAAAGCGAGGCGCCCGAGACCAGCGAAACCTTGATGCGGGTAAGGCCGCCCTCATCCAAATCGGGATAGGCGTGATAGGCACAATAGGAAACGATGGCGCCCAGGATGCTATCGCCCAAGAACTCCAAGCGCTCGTACGAGTCACGGATGGAATGGCCTTCCACTGCGGAAGGATGCGTGAGGGCGGTTTGCAACAAGGAACGATTGGTGAACTTATGGCCAAGGATTTCCTCGGCTTTATCAAGGCGCTTGGTATGTTCTGGCAGTTCGTTCACGTATGGTGCGGTTCCTGTTGCGGTTCGGTTTATTCGGTTAGATTCTACTCGTGCTATTCCGCCTGATTAACGGTGCGCTCGATTATTCCCGAAACATCCAAACGAACGGTGCGAGCGGCAACAAGGATGCCGTTCTTGATGGCCTCTTCGTTTGAAGAGCCATGCCCCACCAAGCAGGCGCCCTTAACGCCAAGGATGGGCGCACCGCCATAGGTGTCGGCCGAAGTGGAATCCTTCAGCTCTTTCAGGCCGGATTTCATGGTGAGCGCGCCGAGCTTGGTGAGCGTGCTGGACAGCATGATCTTCTTGATCTCGCCGAACAGCAGCTTGCTTACACCCTCGATGGTTTTCAGGCACACGTTGCCGGTGAAGCCATCGGTAACGTACACCTCAGCAGTGCCGTTCATGATGTCGCAGCCTTCCGCATTGCCGATAAAGGAAGGCACCTGCTCTTTCAGCAGCGCGAAGGACTCCTGCGCCATCTTGGAGCCCTTGGTGTCCTCGCTGCCGATGTTCAGCAGCGCCACCTTCGGGTTGGCCATACCCAGCACCTTTTCCGCATAGGTAGAGGCCATCTGGGCGAACTGCACCAGGTAGGCAGGCTTGCAATCGGCGTTAGCGCCCACATCGCACATCACCACGGGCTTCACCGGCGAGGGGATGATGGTGCACAGCGCCGGGCGGGAAACGCCCTTGATGCGCCCCACCACCAGGGTGGCCGCCGCAAGGCACGCGCCGGTGGACCCGGCCGAGAAGAATCCTTGAGCCGCGCCCTCCTTCACCAGGCGGTTGCCCACCACCAGGCTGGAGTCCTTCTTCTTGCGCACGGCGTTGGCCGGATGCTCGTCCATGGAAATCTCTTCGGTAGTGGCCTGGGCAACCACGCGCTCGTGCTTGGCGGCGAACGGCTCCACCACTTCAGCAGGGCCGCAGGCGATGACCCGAAGCTCGCTATCGGCCTCCAGCGCGCGCTCGATGCCCGGCAGCACGACCTTGGGCCCGAAATCGCCACCCAACACGTCTACTGCGATTGTCACTTGGTTGCCCATTTCAGCTCCCCTCGGCATTGCGGCTTACCCGCAGAAATCCCTGTACAACAAAAATCCCCCGGAAATTCCGGGGGATTCAACTACCCGATTATGGCAAGCATTAAGCGGTTTGGATAACCTCGCGGTCGCGATAGAAGCCACAGTTGGGGCATACGCGATGAGGAAGCTTTGCCTCGCCGCACTGGGGGCAAACGGAACGAGAAGGCGAAGCGATCTTGTCGTTTTCGCTCCTGCGTGCGTGGGTGACTGCACGACCGGTCTTACGCTTTGGCACTGCCATGATTAATCTCCTTCTATACTGCAGGTAAACCTGAAGATCTCAAATATGCGATTACGCGAAAAAACATCCTAGCAAAGCAAACCACCCGAATCAAGGGCAAGTTCGCATTATCGGAAAACTATTCATCGAACTTGATGTTGCGGAGCACAGCGAACGGGTTGGGATGGAACTCGTCTTCACCTTCGCCTTCCGCAGGCTTGTTGCACGTGCATTCCTCGGTGTTGAGGTTAGCCCCGCACCCAGCGCAAAGGCCCTTGCAGGCATCGTCGCACAAGGGCGTGTAGGGCAGTTCCAGCGAAAGGGCCGCAACCAGCAGCGGCGCCAGGTCGATGATACGGTCTTCGCCCAGAAGCTCGTACTCCTCCTTTTCCTCGTCGGAAAGCTGAACGTCCGAATCGGGAATGAGGTAGTAGCCTTCCACCTCCCCTTCCAAGGAATATTCCGCGGGCTCCAAGCAACGGACGCAGCTGGTTTGCGCATCGCCGGAAACGATGCCGGTAACCAGAAGCGCGCCGCCGGTGTTGGAAACGGTGACCTCCCACGTCAACGGGTTGCCGAACGTGTAGGTATCCACGCCCTGCTCAAGCTGGGCAAGCTGGTACTCGCCCGAAAAAGACAAGCTCTCCGCCGGAGCGAAGAGCTGAGCAGGAACCTCGATGTTCAAAGGCTCCATTAGCGACCGGAGTTGAGGGAGTTGGCGTTCAGGCGATCGCGGCAGCGGCGCACGCTGTTCAGAGCGGTATCAAGGCTCTGCTCAACATGGCTGAATACCTCGTCGGCGAAGTCTTCGGCGCCGGCGCGGGTTTCGCGCTCCAGCTCGCGGGCCTCGGCCAAGATGGTGTCTGCCTGCTGCTGGGAGATGCGAACGATCTCCTGCTCGCTGGCGATGGTGATGGCCTGGCTGCGAGCATCCTCGATAAGGCGGCTGGCCTGGGCTTCGGCTTCGTCCAGCAAGGCCTGGCGCTCGCGGATAACCTGGCGGGCCTGGGCGAATTCGCTCGGGAACGTATCGCGGATCTCATCCAAGATCTCGAAAGCGGCCTGGGCGTCTACTGCCCTGAAGTTGCCGCCCTTGCCGAATGCGGCCTTGGAATCCTCGATGAGCATGGTGAGCTCTTCGATAAGATTCAATACCCCTGTTTCGTCCATAAACATCCTTCCAAATCATGCTCGGATTCGAGCATGAGAACATAAGCATAACTAAGCAGTTTAGTTCATCAAGCTCTTAGTGTAGCAAAAAGGCGCGAATTGCGGAAAACCTGCATGCGTTCTATGCGTAGCCGGTCGCGGCCAGCTGTGTGCCGCTACGAGTTCTTCGCGGCGTATGCGTCGGCGAAGTACTCGTGCAGGGCAACTTCCACGCACGGAGGCACGAAGCCCTTCACATCGCCGCCCATCGAGGCCATTTCGCGGATGATGGAAGACGAGAGGTACATGAACTTCGGCGGCGACATGATGAAGAAGGTTTCCAGGTCTTTGGAAAGCTCGTAGTTCAGCGCCGTCATCTGGAACTCGTACTCGAAGTCGGTGATGGCGCGCAGGCCTTTCACCACAACGTGAGCATCCAGCTGATGCACGCAATCTACCAGCAAGCCCTCGAAGCTGATGACCCGGACGTTGGGAAGATCGGCAACTGCTTCCGTGGCAAGGCGCACACGCGTTTCCAGCTTGAAGATTGGGCTCTTCTTCGCGGACTTCGCAACGGCGACCACCACTTCGTCGAAGATCTGCGCCGCGCGGGAGATAACATCGAAGTGTCCTGCGGTAATGGGATCGAACGTTCCCGGAACAACCGCTCGTTTCATCTATTCTTCCTTCCTCAATGTTATAAGCGAGGTGGCCCCGTAGTCTTTTGCGGAGACCAGGGAATATTCTAGCGTATCGAGCGCGCTCTCTACCTGCTGCTTGTCCTTTTTGGCGAACTCGTAGCAAACCAGGGCGTCCGGAGCCAGCCTTCCCGCAGCGTCCAGCTCGCACACCAGGTTCAGCACCTTGGTAGCTTCGTAGGCATAGGGCGGGTCCAAGAACACCAGGTCGTACGCAGCGTTGCCGAACTGCGGAAGCGTGAACGCGTCACCACGGCGCAGGGCATAGCGGGTGCGCGGCAGCCCCAACGTGGCGATGTTGGCCTCGATGATGCGCTGGGCGTCCCTCCCCTGCTCGCAGAAGGTGGCGTGCGCAGCGCCGCGGCTCAGGGTTTCCAAGCCCAGGGCGCCGGAACCCGCGAACGCATCGAGCACGCGAGCGCCTTCCAAGGTTCCGCGAGCGCTGGTTAGCGAGCTCATAAGAGCCTCGCGCACCCTATCGGTGGTGGGGCGGGTGGAATCGCCCTTCAGGGATTTAAGGGGTCTGCCCCTGAATTCACCGGAAATGACCCTCAATGCTTCCTCGCCTTCCGAAGTACTTGCAGCTCGCGCAGCGCCAACGTCCGTTCCCCATCGCTGAACTGCGCGGGGTCGAACAGGCTGCGGGCATCTTGATAAGCGGCCTCGATCACCGCCTTGTCGCGCACCACGTTCACCAAGCGCAACGCGGTGCGGCCATGCTGTCGGTCTCCGAAGATATCGCCCTCGCGGCGCAATGACAAGTCGCGCTCGGAAAGCGCGAACCCGTCTTCGGTGACCTCCATCGCGCGCAGGCGCTCCATAGCCTGGGGCGCACGGGTGCGGGACACCAGGAACACCTGGCCCTGAAGCGAGCCGCGCCCCACCCTGCCGCGCAGCTGGTGCAACTGCGCCAGGCCGAAGCGGTCGGCGTCTTCCACGATCATCACCGTGGCGTTGGGAATGTCGACGCCCACCTCTATTACCGTGGTGGAAACCAACACGTCGATTGCACCTTCGCGGAACTGCCGCATCACGCGCTCCTTTTCGGCGGGCTGCATCTTGCCGTGCAGAAGCGCCACCTTGGCCTGGGGCACCACCTGCGATTGCAGCACTTCCGCATGGGTGGTGGCAGCGGCCAAGGTGTCGCCGAAGTCGTCGTGCTCGATGCCCCATTCCACCGTGGCGTACTCCACCGTGCTTTCCATGGAAGCCTCGTCGGCCACGTCCTTCTCGGGCTCGGGGAGCTTCACGCCGATGAGCGGGCACACCACATAGGCCTGCTCGCCGCGGGCAATGGCTTGGCGCAGGGCATCGTAGGCAATGCCCTCTTCCGAGAAATGGCACACTGTGGTGCTGCGCCCCTTCTGCACCGAGGGGGCCTGATGCAGATAGGAAAGCGTGAGCCCGCCATAGAGCGCCAACGCCAGCGAGCGTGGGATGGGCGTTGCGGTGAGCGAGAGAACGTCGCAGCCGGGAGCTTTGCCCACCAGCGCCTGACGCTGCTCCAC
>CAVHGQ010000010.1:7384-16409 GCA_963635335.1 Candidatus Melainabacteria bacterium
CGGGAGTACAGGCGGTACTTCCTTCGCAGGGAAAGCGGCAAGGGGTCGTAGCAACCGCGGGTAAGGGAAACAGCGTTCGTGGCCATGCGGGAAACCAGGTTGCGGGAAACCTTCGCGCACGCCGGATGGATGGGCAGCACCTTGCCCTGCACCATATCGCCCGGCTCGCGGACTTCGATAAGCGGGTTCACCATCCGCTTGAAGCCGTAGTTGAACTCCACCTTGCCCGCAACCGTGACGTCCATGCCGGCCTTCAGGCGGTCGGCCATCCAAGGCTGGTTGAAGCAGGTGGCAATGAGAACGCCGGTGTCGTCCACCAGCGAGACCTCTACCAGGGTAAGACGAGGGCGGGGGTTCTTCCGCTTCAGCTCGTAGACGCGCGCGGCAAGCGTGCACTGCGAGCCGATGGCCGCCTGCTGGATGGTGCATACCTGGGAAAGGTCGATGTAGCGCCGCGGGTAGCAGTACAGCAGGTCGCGCACGGTTTCGACGCCCATCGAAGTTGCCAGCGCCTGAGCACGCGAAGCGCTCACCAGCTTCACCGACGTAACCGGCGAATCAAGCGACAAAGAAGCACGAAGGCGGTCGAGGCCTAAGCCCCGATCCGCCAACGGGTGTTCAGCAGAACCGTTCAAAGTAGGAAGCTGAAGGGTTATTCGACAGAAAGGACGATGGGATACAGGGGCTGCTCGCCACGGTGTGAGTCGATCTCCAAGTCGTCGTAGCGCTCCTCGATCTGGGCGCACAGGGCTTCGAGCTTGCTGTCGGGGTAATCCTCGCCGGCAAGGATGGTGAGCGTGTCGGCGTCTTCAGCATCAAGTACCTCGAGCACGCGCATAACGGCGTCTTCGATGGAGTCGGAGACCACCTCAAGCTCGCCGTCGGCGATGCCGATGACGTCGCCGTCGTGGATGGGGTTGCCGTGCACGTCCTTCGAGTCCTTCACGGCGGTGGTAACCTCGCCCGTCTTCACCTCTTCACGCGCCTCGGTCATGGCTTCCACGTTCTCTTCGATGGAAGCATCCTCGTCGAAGGCGAACAGGGCGCTGAACGCCTCGGGCACGCTCTTGGTGGGAACCACCATGCAAGGCTTCTCGGAAACCTCGGCGCACGACTGGGAGGCCATGATGATGTTGGAGTTGTTGGGCAGGATGATGACGGAATCGGCGTTCACCGCATTCACGGCATCGAGCAGTTCCTTGGTGGAAGGATTCATGGTCTGACCACCGGAAACAACGTAATCAACGCCCAGGCTCTCCAGGATGGCGGCATTGCCCGAACCGGCGGCAACGGAGACGAAGCCGATCTTCTTGCGTTCCTTCTGCTGCTCGGCTTCGAGCTTCTCGGTGCGCTCTTCGCTCTGCAGCTTCATGTTGTGGATGAACACCTCGAAGATCTCGCCGCGTTCCAGGAAGTAGGCAAGAACCTTGTCGGGGGTGTTGGAGTGCACGTGCACCTTGAACTTGGGGGTGCTGCCCACGCACAGCTCGCAGTCGCCCATGGTGGAAAGGAAGTCGAGCGCTTCTTCGGGGTTCAGCGTCTCGGAGTTCACCAGGAACTCGTTGCAGTACTTGTACTTGGAGCCTTCCCAGTCGTTGATCTGCTCGATTTCCACCTTGGGGGCGGCAGTGCGCGCGAAGGCCAGCTCGTCGCCCATGGTTTCGGCGCGGCCGGTAAGGGCGGCAACGAAGGCGTCGAAGAAGATGGCGATGCCGAAGCCGCCGGCGTCTACCACGCCGTTTTCCTTCAGCACAGGAAGGAACTCGGGGGTGCGCTGCACCGAAGCGTAGGATTCACCCACGATGAACTGCAGGCCTTCGTCCAGGTCCATCTTCTTCTTGCGCGCCTTGTGCGCTGCCTGGGCAGTGTCGCGCAGAACGGTGAGGATGGTGCCCTCCACCGGCTTGCGGACGGCGTTGAACGCCACTTCAACGGAACGGTTGAACGCATCGTCCACCGCGACCAGGTCGAAGGTTTCATGGCCAGCGATGCCCTCGCACAAACCGCGCATGATCTGGGACGTGATAACGCCCGAGTTGCCGCGCGCGCCCATAAGGGCACCCGTGGTAACGGCACGACGGCGGTCGTCGTCGGAAGCGCCGATGGGGAGCTTCGCCAGGTTTTCCACCACCATGGCCAGGGTGAGGGACATGTTGGTGCCCGTGTCGCCATCGGGAACCGGGAAGACGTTCAGGCGGTTGATCTCATCCTTACGATCGCCCAATGCCTTGGCGGCAGCCGCAATCGCATTGACGATGTCGTTAGATGTGTAATTGCTCATAGTATGGATTGCTCCTAAAAAGACTGCAGATGCTTGCGCGCGGGATTAGCGGACCTTGATGCCCTGAACGTGGACGTTCACGCCCGCCAGGTTCGGCACAAACTCCTTGAGGGCAAAGCTGACCTGCTCGACGAGGTTGGTGGACACCACGTTGATGTTCACCCCATGCTCAAGGATGACGTAGAGGCTTACGCTGGTTCCATCATCTTCAGTGGAAACCACGATGCCCCTGCGAAGGCGCGATTGAGGAAGGATCTTCGCCAAGCCGTCCACAGCATTCGGGGCTGCCATGCCCACAACGCCGTAGCACTCCAGAGCGGCATGGCCGGCAACGTCGGCAATGACGTCTTCGGAAACAATGAGGTTTCCAGCGATTTCGTTACCCATGTGCATATCCTTTCACGGGAGCCAAATAACCGAAGGCGCCCAATGACTATTGACCAGTCAATTAGTATACCCGATGCATAAAGCTGCCCGGGTTCGGCGCGTCAGCTACGCAGGGAACGCACAACTGCTTAGTTTGCCTAACTATCTGGGCGGCAAGCGTCGGCGAGCAGCGCGGCCGCCAGGTGCAGGCATTGTGTTTTCAGAATGCGACGTGCCATGCCGGGCGAAACCGTGCTATCCTTGCTGATCGATTGCCAAGGGCTTTAAGTTTTTCCTTCGTGGGAAGGCTTCGCTGTGATATAGTGTTCAGGCTATTGGAAATCTGCGGTTTCAGCCGTATAGAAAATACGAAGTAAATGGAGTTGATCAAGAATGTCCAAAGTATGCGAGATCTGCGGTAAGGCACCCGTTGCTGGTCGTAGCATCAGCCACTCTCACCGCGTGAGCAACCGTACCTTCCGTCCTAACATCCAGAAGATCACCATCAAGGTGAACGGCAGGGTCAAGCGCGCCAACGTGTGCACCAAGTGCATGAAGGCCGGCAAGGTAGAGCGCGCATAGCGCACCCCTTCAACTAGGACATTTGCTCCGGTATTTTCAAAGCCGCCTCGTTTGAGGCGGCTTTTTTAGGGACAGTCCCTCTTTAGCACGCGATAGTGGAAGGGTTTCCACGAACGTCGGCCAAAGAACAAAAGCGGGCGCATCAGCAACTTGATGCGCCCGCTTTTTGGTTGATTGACCTGGTGTGGCTTACTTGAACTTGAACACGCTCTTCAAGTCGTTCACAGTTCCGGAAAGCTCCGAGACCACACCTTTGCTTTCCTTCAGGATGCCGCCAAGCGCACGGCCCGCATCCTTCAGGTTGTCCTTCATCTCGTCGGAGATAAAGGGCTTTTCATCTTCTTCCCCATCGGCCTTCTTGGATGCGCCGACGGTTTCCACGTCGTCAACGTCGTCGCCGGATTCGGCAGAAGCGGTCACCGGGGAGGTTCCCTCACCGCCGGCAGAAGCCGCAGCCGAATCTTCGCCGTGCTCGGCAGCTGCGGGGGCATCCGCCTGCGCGATACCAGCTGCAGCGCTCCCCTCAGCGGGCTGCTCGACGGGGGCCGAAGCAGGCACCAGCTTCTCTATCTCGCACTGGATGAGGTACACCTTGTCGTCCACCTTGTCCAACTGCTGGGCGAATTGGGGCTGGTCGGAGGGAAGAGCCCGCACCGCCGCCTCCACATCATTAAGGCGCGCATGCAGCGTGCCTATCATCTTCAGTACTTGTTCGTTCACTTCAGGCTCCTTAGCGATAACGCTGTTTCATGGCACGTTCGATCTCGCGCTTGGAATCGCGCTCGGCCATGGCGGCGCGCTTGTCGTAGAGTTTTTTACCACGCGCCACGGCCAGCTCGATCTTCACGCGGGAGTTCTGGTCGAAATAGATCTTTATCGGCACCAGCGCCATGCCCTTTTCCTGGGTCTTGCGCTCCAGTTCGCGGATCTCCTCACGATGCAGCAGCAACTTGCGCTTGCGATCGGGGTCGGGGTTGGCCAGGTTGCCATGGCTGTATGGCGAGATATGCAGGTTGTTCACCCACACCTCCCCTTTGCGGATCAGCGCGAAGCAGTCGGTGAGCTGGCAGTTGTTCTCGCGCAGCGAGCACACCTCGGTGCCGGTAAGCACCACGCCCGCCTCGTAGGTGGAAAGGATCTCGTAGTCGTGGAAGGCGCGGCGGTTCTTCGCCAGCACCTTTGTTTCCTTCTTCGCCATGCGCTACATCCCCGGAACGAACGAGACGTCCGTATCGAGATCCACGATGAAGCGCTTCAGCAGCGCCACCGTGTCCTCGATATCGGAGAGTTTCAGCACTTCAGCGGGCGTGTGCATGTAGCGGATGGGGATGGAAACCAGGCCCGATGCGCAACCACCGCGCTGCACCTGCATCTCGGATGCGTCGGTGCCGGAATTGCCCGGCTCCGCCTCGAACTGCACCTTGATGCCCTCGGCCTTGGCGGCCGCGCACAGACGCTCGAAGACGACGGGGTTGATGTTGGGGCCGCGGGCGATAACCGGACCGCCGCCGCACTCGATCGATCCATAGCGCGAGGTGTCCATGCCCGGGTAATCGGTTGCATGGGTGGTGTCCAAGGCGATGGCCACGTCGGGGTTCACCGCGAAAGACGAGGTAAGGGCGCCGCGCGAGCCGATTTCCTCCTGTACCGATGCGCAGCAGATGTAGCCAGCGGCAACTTCGCCGATCTTCTTAAGCTCTTCCATCACGCGGGCGATAACGTACACGCCGGCCTTGTCGTCGAACGCGCGGGAGACGGCCATGCCCTTGCCGTACTTCTCGAACCCGACGCCGTAGGTGATGACGTCGCCAACGCGCACCAGGCTCTTAACGCGGCGCGCGGACATGCCAAGGTCGATGAACAGGCTGCTCAGCGGGGTGACCTTGGTGCGCTCGTCGGACTCGATAAGATGGATGGGCTTGCGGCCCACAACGCCGCGGAACACCCCTTCGCGCGTATGCACATCAACGCGCAAGCCGGGGAGGATGGCCGCATCGATGCCACCTACTGCGGCCACATGCAAGAAGCCCTTGTCGTCGATGGCCTTCACCATCAAGCCGACTTCGTCCATGTGCGCAGAGATCAGCACTGAGGGCGCTTCGCCGTTGCCGTCGAGCTTGGCGTGCACCGAGCCCATGACATCGGTTGCGATCTCGTCGGCCACGCCGGAAAGGCGCTGGCGAACCAGGTTGGCAACCTGAACCTCGTTGCCGGTTACCGAGGGCGTTTCCAGAAGAGCTTTCAGAAAGGCTTTGTCGACTTTCGCCATATCGTTTACCCCTATCGATTGAGCTTGGCATCGAGCCGATGCCAGCGAGAAATCCAGTACCCCATTATATCAGCGAGGAAAAGCGGCGGGCTTGGTTGGGCGCGCCCGAAGGCTCAGCGCTGCGTGCCTGCGAGCTTGAACGCAAGGCGCCGTTCGCGGGGATGCGCCGCCACCAGCACCACGTCCAAGCGCTGCCCCAGACGGTAGCGCTTGCCCGTGGAGGAACCGACCAGCATCTGGCGCTCGGGGTCGAACGCGAAGTACTCTTCCCCCAGCTCTTCCACCGGAAGCGAGCCGGCGGCCGTGCATTCCAGACGGACCATCAACCCGAAGTTGGAGACGTGCGAAACGATGCCGCTGTAGGTGGAGCCGATGAACTGCTGCAGATACTCGATGATCTTCGTGAGCTGCGATTGCCGCGCCGCCTTTTCCGCCTCGCGTTCCATATGCGAGGAATGCTCGGCCATCCAGGGCATGCTGTTCTTCTGCGCCTCGTACGTGGCGCTGTGGCCGAAGAACGCTTCCTTGCACATCCGATGCACCAGCAAGTCGGGGTAGCGACGGATAGGGCTGGTGAAATGGCAGTACGATTCCAGCGCCAAGCCGTAATGGGGGCTTTGCGCGGTTCGGTACACGGCGCGCTTCATCGAGCGCAGCAACAGGGTGTTCACCAGCTCTTTCTGCGGGAAGCCCTGCACCAGGGAAAGCGCCTTCTGCAGCTCGGCAGGGTTGCCGGCGCAGAACAGGCGCTTGTCCACCTCGTTGAACAGCGGCCATTCCTGCAGCACCTGGTAGAGCGAGCGAAGGGCATCGCCGTCGGGCTCGTCGTGCACGCGGTAGACACACGGCAGCCCCTGCCCCTCCAGCCATTGGGCAACCAAGGCGTTCGCCAAGATCATGGCCTCTTCGATAAGAGCGGTAGCATCCGTGCGCGTGCGATAGGTTATGCCCACCGGGCGACCGTCGGCGTCAAGCACGGCCTTGGCCTCCACCCGGTCGAAATCCATGCAGCCGTCCTTCTTGCGCCGGGCGTGCAGCGCTATCGCAAGGCGGTTCAGCAATACCACCCGCTCCTGCACGGCGGCAGCCATATCGGCGTCCAGCGGCAACGAGCCTTGGGGCGTATCGCAGGCAGCGATGCTTTCCAGGGGGCTGATGGCCGCGCCATTGCCGGCGGGCTCGGTATTGCAGGATACCCCTGCACCGCCGAGCGCTCCAACATTGTTGGCCAACCCGCCATTACAGGCTGAAGATCCATTGCTAGCCACGCCACGAGCGTCGCCCTCCCCTTCTGCGGCGGCCAGCAGACACTGCGCCTGCTCGTAGGAAAGGCGCGCCTTCGAGCGGATAACCGAGGGGAACACCTCAAACGAGCGAACTGCCCCTTCAGGCGATAGGACTGCCTGCACGCTGACCGCCGCCCGGTCTTGACCGGGAACCAAGGAACAAAGCCCGTTGCTCAAGCGCTCAGGAAGCATAGGGATTACGCGATCGACCAGGTACACCGAAGTGGCACGGCGGCGCGCATCCAGGTCTAGCGAAGAGTCGAAGCCCACGAACTGCGACACATCCGCGATATGGACACCCAGAACAAAATCGTTGCCCTGGCGCTCCAGGGAAACCGCGTCGTCGAAGTCGCGCGCATCCACCGGGTCGATGGTGAAGATGAGGTCGCTGCGCAAATCGCGGTAGCCCCGCGCAAGCAGGGTGGCAACATCCAGCGTGCACTCTTCGGCCTGCTTCAGCGCGGAATCCGAGAACCTGGTCTCGAACTGGTGCTCGGCAACGATAAGGTCGATATCGATGCCGCTGTCGCCTTCCGATCCCACCACGCGAACCACGGTGCCGGTGGCAGCGGAATTACGAGACGGGAACTCGATGATGCGCACCTCGACGATGTCGCCGTCCTTCACGTGCGGGGCATCGGCGCGCAGCGTGAAGATGTCGCAGGGAACGCTGGGGTCTTCCGGGATAACCACGCCGAACGGCTCGGCCACCTCGTAGCGGCCAATAAGCGTTTCGCGGGCGCGCATGATAACGCGGAGCACGCGAGCGGCAGGCTTGCGGGAGCGGGGCGAATAAGAATCGTGATGAGAAGAGCCCATTGCGACCACTTCCACCAAATCGCCCGGGAACGCGCCATTCGTCTTAGAAGCCGGAACGAAGAACTCGCCTTCGGCGGTTTTCACGAAACCGAACCCCTGCGCGTTCAGCTCCAGGATGCCCTGCGGGCGAGCCTTCGGGCGCCGGCGGGCCTTTGAGCTGCGTCTAGCCATGGATGAGCCCCTAGATCTTCGAACGGACCGAGTCGATGGCCACCGTTTCCTGCGTGGACTCGTTGGAGGTTGCCACGTTCGGGGTGATGCCGTTGCCGTCAATCTGCCGCCCGCTGGAAGTGAGGTAGTAGGCCGCCGTGTAGCGGATGGCACCGCCGAACGAGAGTGGCTGCATGGCCTGGATGGAGCCCTTGCCCTGGGTTTGCTCGCCCACGATTTGTGCGCGGCCGGATTCCTGCAGCGCAGCGGCCAGCACTTCGGCACAGCCGGCGGTGCGCCCGTTGGTGAGCACCGCCAAGGGGGCCGAAGTGAGCGTTTCGCCATCGGCGCTACGCGAGGTGGTTCCGCTGGGGGTCTCTATCTGGACCACCACGCCGCTGGGAATGAAGAGCGAGGCAATGCCCACCGCCTGCGTAAGGTAGCCGCCCGGCACATCGCGAAGATCCAGCACGAAGGCCTGAGCACCCTGGGCAACGGAATCGTTGATGGCGGCAGCAACCTTGGTGTCGCTGTCGGAGGTGATCTGCTTCAGGTCGATGGTGCACACGCCTTCGGATACGCTCCAGGTAACGTTGTCCTGCGAATTGGAAGAGAACGTGAGGTTCGTGCCGAAGGTGGTCACGCTTTCGCCGGACTTCTGCGCCGGGCGAGCCCAGGTAACGTACACGTCTTCGCCTTCGGCGCGCGAGAGGGCATCGATAACCTCGGGCGTGCTCCAGGTGCTCTTGGAAACGCCGTCGATGGAAACAACGTAATCGCCCGCCTGGATGCCGGAAGCGCCCGCGGCGGAATCCTCGAACACATCGGAAACGAAGCACTTGCCGTCGGCCTCGCCGAATAGAACGCCGATGCCCGCTTCAGGGTTCTTCGTGCTTGCAAGGTAGGCGCGGTAGCTGGTTTCGTCGTAATAGCGCAGGAACGAATCGTCGGTGGCTTCGGCGTAGGCGTTCAGCACCTTGGTCGTAACCTGGTTCAGATCGTATTCGTCCAGGCTGCTCTTCTTCAGCACGCCCTCCATTTCGGCCACGCGCGCAGAAATGGAATCGTACGTGTCGCCCGAAACGGTGAGCCCAGGGTTCACCTGCGTATCGGCATCGAGCGAATCGAAGCCCATAGCGTTCAGCAGCGTGGTATTGCCACGGACCAGGAAGCCCGCGCAAAACACCAGGCATATGAAAATGCAAGCACCGAGAAACTTCACGATGCTTGCATTCCTTTTGTTGGAAGAATCCACCTTGGTGGCTCTTTTGA
>CAVHGQ010000011.1:0-16380 GCA_963635335.1 Candidatus Melainabacteria bacterium
GCGGGCTGCTTGCGCTTGCGGTCGATGCGGACCGAAAGGATATCGCGCTTGTCGGTCTCGAACTCGAGCCATGCACCGCGGGAAGGGATGACCTTCGCGTTGTAGATGGTCTTGTCGGACGTCTTGTCGCGCTCGGACGAGAAGTAGACGCCGGGGCTGCGCACCAACTGGGACACGACGACACGCTCGGTGCCGTTGATGATGAAGGTGCCGCGCGGGGTCATGAGCGGGAAGTCGCCCATGAAGACGTCCTGCTCCTTGATCTCGCCCGTTTCACGATTGATGAAGCGGATCTCTGCGAAAAGCGGTGCCTGGTACGACACATCACGCTCTTTGCATTCGTCTACGCTGTACTTCGGCTCGCCGAATTCGTGCTTACCGAACTCAACACACATATCCTTGGTGTTGGATTCGATAGGGCTGATGTCTGCGAACGCATTCGTCAGACCATCTTCCATGAACTTCTTGAAGCTCTCCGTCTGGATGGCGATAAGATTGGGCACATCCATGACGGCAGGGATCTTCGCGAAGCTGCGACGAGTCCTATAACGGCTGGTGGAATCGGGGTTTTTAGACTGAACCACGAGTCATTTCCTCCTTCGTTGCAACCGGTTGATTTGCAAAAAGACACAATCTAATAAAATACTTTCCCCTCCCCTTGCCGTCAAGGGAAAATTTCTTCAGCTATGGAATAAGTGTGTTGATTCAGAAACAAAGAAGCCGCTCCAAAATGGAACGGCTTCTTTCATTTTCGCATGATGCGCGCGAAGGCTACTGGAAATCGTAGAGATCCTTCGTGGCAACCTTGAAGTCCTCGTACACCTCAGCGGCGATGGCGTCGTCGAGCACCAGCTCGAAGGCGGAAGGCTGGCCTTCCTCGTCGAACTCGGTAACCTCCAGGATGGTAACCTCGCCCGAGCCGCCAACCTCTTCCCCATCGGCGATGGCGTAGAAGAAGCCATAGTGGCGGTCGTTGTGGATGATCAGGCCCAGGAACTCAAGGTTCACGGTGTCGCCCGACTCGTCCTGAAACGTGAACACGGTGCCCTCTTCTACCGGAGGGGCGAAATTCGGTGCGCTGCCTTCTCTCATTACTTCTTCTTCCTTCTGTAGTGGATGGGCTCGCTCTTCGCGGGCTTCTTGTTCTTCGACTTCGACTGAGCTTCGGTGGCATTCTTCGCAGTCTGCGCCTCGGCGCCCTCTGCAACGGTCTCGGCAACGGGAGCAGCGGCAACGGCAGCACCCTCGGCTGCGGGGAGCAGCGGGGTGGATGCGAACGTGAAGCGCGTGATGGCGGTGCCGTACTTCTTCGTGAGCTTCGCGTTCTTAGGCTCGCGCGACTTCCACATGGCGAACAGCGGGGTTGCCACGCCGATGGAAGAGTAGGCGCCGGCGATCAGGCCGACCGACATGGCGAACGCGAAGTCCTTCAGCGTCTCGCCGCCGAACAGCAGCATGCCCAGAACGGGAACGAACGAGGTGACGGTGGTGTTCACCGAGCGGATGAACACCTGGTTCAGCGAGTGGTTCGCCATGGACATGAACGTCCACTTCGCATCGGAGTTCTTCATGTTGTCGCTGATGCGGTGGAACACAACCACCGTGTCGTAGAGCGAGTAGCCCAAGATGGTGAGCAGTGCGGCGATGGTGTTCGGGGTAACCTCGCGGCCAACGAGCGCGTAGACGCCCACCACGATGATGAGGTCGTGCAGCAGCGCCACAACGGCGATGATGCCCATCTTGTACTCGAAGCGGATGGCAATGTAGGCAATGATCAGCAGCAGCGATACCGCGAACGCGATGGCCGAGGACTCGATGACGCTCTGACCCCAGTCAGGGCCAACCGTGGAAACCTCGTAGCTGTCGGTGCTCAGGTTCAGCTCGGAGGCAACCTTGTTGGCCATGGTGCTGGCCTGCTCGGCCGAGGTAGTGGTGGTGCGCACTAGGAAGCCCTCGGAGCCGTTGGAGGTGGTGGTCTGAACCACCGCATCCGGCTCGCCGGCGTCGCTGAACGCCTGGCGCATGTCCTCGATGGATACGTTCTCGGTGTTGTTGAAGGTGACGGACGTGCCGCCCACGAACTCGATGCCGAACTCAAGGCCCTTCACGCAAACCGTTGCGATGGAAGCAACCACCAGGATGGCCGAGATGGAAAGGAACACCTTGCGCACGCCCAGGAAGTTGATGTCCTTCTTGATGAAGCGGCCCTTCAGCTGGTCGAAGGTCTTATGGGCAACGGACTTCTTCTCTTCCTCTGCCTCGGCAGAAGGATGGAGGTCGGTGCCGGTGAACTCGCTGCGCAGCTCGGCGTAGACCGGTGCGGCCTGCTGGCTGTCCTTGATGCCCCAGAACCTGGGATGATGCGCGATAGAATGCGGGGCCAGAAGGCGGATAAGGGGCGCCTTCAGCAGCAACATCATCACGATGTCGCAGCAGATGCCCAAGGCCAGGGTAAGGCCGAAGCCCTTGACCGAGGCAGAAGCCAGGAAGAACAGCGTGAGGGCGGAAACCAGCGAGACCAGGTCGGCGTCGATAGAGGTCTCGATGCCGTGGCGCACGCCCGTGATGGATGCAGCGCGCACGCTTCTGCCCATGCGGATCTCTTCACGGAAACGCTCCAAAACCAGAATGGACGAGTCGGCCGCCATGCCGATGGTAAGAACGATGCCGGCGATGCCCGCAAGCGAAAGGGAGAACAGGCCGAACGCCGAAAGCGTGGCGAGCAGGCCAAGGTAGAACACGGCGAACACGCCCATGGCGGCTGCGGTAAGCAGGCCAAGACCATGGTAGAAGAACAGCAGGTACAGCATTACCAGCACCAGGCCAAGGATGGCCACGATAAGGCCGCTGTACAAAGCGTCCTGGCCAAGGGTGGGGCCAACCACCTGGCTCTGCTCGTAATGGAAGCTTACCGGCAGCGAACCGGATTCCAGAACCGTCTGCAGGGACTGGGCTTCCTCGAGCGTGTAGTTGCCGGTGATGGAAACCTGGCCGCCGGTGATCTCGGACTGCACGGCAGGCGCAGACTGGATCTGGTTGTCCAGGATGATGACGATCTGACCCTTGTCGGGGGCAAGCTCGCGCGTGGCATCGGCGAATGCCTGGGTGCCCGCGGAATCGAGTGTGATGTTCACGGAGTAGTACTGGCTGGTGTCGGACGCCTTGTCCACCGTGACGCGCGTGATGTTCTCGCCGGTGATGAGCGGGGTGTACGTGCCAGAAGTTACGCTGCGGTACGTGGTCTTGCCCGTCTTGAACGAGTTGCCGAACTCGTCGGAGACGGTGCTCTGCTGGATGTACGTCCCATTGGTGATGGCCGTTTGGTCTTCCTCGTTGGTGAAGGAATCGGCGCGGGCGAACTCGAGCTTACCGGTTTTGCCGATGGTGCTCAGAGCCTTTTCCGTGTCGGTTGCGCCGGGGATCTGGACCAAGATCTGGTCGTTGCCCTGAACGGCAACCGTGGCCTCGGATGCGCCAAGGGCATTAACGCGCGACTCGATGATGGAGCGGGACTTCTCCATGTCTTCCTTGGTCACGTCTTCCCCATCGGTGCTCTGAGCGGAAAGCACCACGGAAAGGCCACCCTGGATATCCAGGCCCTGGTTGATCTTCTCGTTCGGGGGCGTGAACATGAACACCGAGCCGATGACGATCAGCGTGGTGATAACGAGCAGCCACACGTTTCGGCGGTTGCGGTTGCCGCCCGTGAGCTTCGCACGCTCCTTCTGGCGCTGTGCGGTATGCTTCTTCGCCGCCTTATCGCGCTCCTTGCGGCGCTTCTCGCGCTCTTTGGCGCGCTTCTTCTGCTCGGGGGTAAGCTTGCTAGCTTCCTTGGAAGACTGAGAGCTCTTTTCCTCTTCTTCCTTGCTTGGTTCGTCGGCCATGCTGTTCCTTCTTGGGTTGAATGCAGCTGGCGCCCGCAAGTGCGAGAGCCGGGGACGCTGCATGTTTACCTACTTTTACTTCCAAAATAGGTACTTTACCGCACGAAAGCCCCTGTCGAAAGGAAAACAGGCCACCTTAACCGCTCTTTGCAAAGAATACGTTATTGAACGGCAGGAAATCCCTCGGCGTCCAGTCCTGCTCGCCGCAGAAGCTGAAACCCCGCACGCCCTGCCCTGCAGCGGAAGCCCCTTCAGCACCCTGCCCGTCAGCAACAAGTCATCATCGCCTCAGTGGGCTTCGCCTGCTGAGGCCAAAACGGCCCCCTCTCCTGCGGCGCCTCATCTTCCGCCCGCAGCAACCCTTCCCCACATATATAAAGAGGCCCGAGCCAAATGGCCCGAGCCTCTTCAATTCACGGTGAGCTTTAAGCTGAACGCCTAGTGCTTGTCGACCGAGTGATCCTCGCCAACGATGACGTGACGGTTGGGATCGTATACCAGGCCGCCGTGCTCCTTGCCGAAGAACATGAGGTTGGCGTTTGCCGTGCCCTCGATGAACACAAGGTAGCCATGCAGCATGGTGAAGATGATGAACACGAACATCATGAAGTAGTGGATGATGCGCATGCTCATTGCGCCGCCGACCAGGGAGGTGCCGGCTGCGAAGAACGTCCACTCGGAAGTGGGGATCCACAGGCAGAAGCCGGTGTAGGCCATGATCAGGATCAGAATGGAAACTGCCAGGTAGGAAAGCTTCTGCGGAACGCCGAGCTTTGCGGACAGCGGGTGATCCTTCTTCATGAACAGGTAGTACTTGATCCAAGCGCCGAGCTGATGCTTGTTGTCGGCCTGGGGAAGCCAGGTCTTGTAGTCGCGGACGCGGTTGCGGGTACCGCCGGTAGGTGCGGAGGTAACCAGGAACGCCAGCACGATACGCACGATGCAGTTCACCAGAAGAACGATGCCGCAGAAGACATGCAGACCGCGTGCTACGCCGGTGAGAGCTGCCCAGAACGGGAAGTGGATCAGGAAACCGGAGAGGATCAGCAGAACCATGCAGGTAAGGTTGATCCAGTGGGTGATACGCATCGGCAGAGGATGCGCCTCACGGTAGTGTGCCAAATGTGCCATTTACTTCACCCCCCAAGGGCTGGTTACGGTTTCGAAATGCTTGCCGGTAGAAGGCTCGGTCACATGCACAGCGCAAGCGGTGCAGGGGTCGAAGCTGTGAACCGTACGCAGAGCGTTGATAGGCATGTCAACATCCTCGACGGGGCAGCCGATAAGGGCCTGCTCCATAGGTCCGGGAACGCCGTCTGCGTTGCGCGGTGCGATGTTCCAGGTGGTGGGGATGATGATCTGGTAGTCGGTGATCTTGCCGTTGTCTACCTTCTCGGTGTGCAGAAGGGCGCCACGCGGTGCCTCCCACAGGCCAAGGCCCTGACCGGTGATGGTCTCGGGCTCGCGGAAGTACTCGGAGTCGCCTTCCTTCACCGCTGCGATGAGCTCGTCTACCCACTCGACCATCAGATCGGCGATGTAGAGCGTCTCGCAGTTGCGGCCGGCAACACGGCCCAGGGTGGACTGGAGCTGCGGGAGCTTCAGACCAAGGTCGCCGAGCAGGCCGTCGACGGAAGACTTGATGGCCTTGTTGCCACGCAGGTAAGCAGCCAGAACGCGGGAGAACGGGCCCGCTTCCATGCACTTGCCGTCGTAGGAAGGAGCCTTGGACCAGGAGTAGCGGTCGTTGATCTCGCCGATCTCGTGACCGTTCTCCTCGCGCAGAGTACCGGCCTTGTAGTACTCGGTGTACTCGGGCTCGGTAACGCCTTCGCGCGGGTCGAGGTCGGAATCGCCCTTGTACCAGGAGTGACCGATGTACTCCTTGATAAGGTCGGGGTTGACCTCGGAAAGCTCCAGATCCTCGTTGATAACGCCGGAGGGCAGGTAGCGGTTGGACAGCTCGAAGGACGGATCCTCGAACACGCCCCAGGCAACATAGCGGCCGCAGCCCTTGCCGAAGCCGAGGGCGTCGGTGTAGTAAGGAGCGATTGCCTTGGTGTCGGGGATGATGGTGGTCTTGATCCAGTCACGCAGCTCGCGAACGAGAGACCACAGGTCGTCGAGCTTTTCCTCGGTGGGCACGAAGGAGGTGCCGCCGGGTACGATGGTCATGACGTGGGGCATCTTGCCGCCGAGCAGAGCGCAGATCTCGGAAGCCTTCGACTGCATGGTGAGGGCCTCGATGTAGTGCGCAGTGGCGATAAGGTCGAGCTCGGCAGGGAGCTTGAACTCGGTGTCGGACTGGCCGTTCTTCCACCAGTTGCCGGAGAAGATGGACATCTGGCCGTTCTCGGCGAACTTGGTAAGGCGCTCGGCGAGTGCCTTCAGGTCGGACTGGCAGCCGGTGCCGGCAGCCTCGATCAGGTCGTAGGCGCTGCCGATGTTGGCCTTCAGTGCGTTCAAGGGGTTTACGTAGTCGAGCGCAGCCAGGGTGTAGAACCACAGGATATGGCTGTGCAGGAACTGCGCGCCCTCGATGAGGTTGCGGATGATGCGGGCATTGTTGGAAATGGTGATGCCGTATGCACGCTCAGCCGCGATGGTGGAAGCGTGGGAGTGGGAAACGGGGCAAACGCCGCAGATGCGCTGCACGATGTGGGCAGCATCTTCGGGGGTGCGGTTCTGAACCACGAGCTCCATGCCGCGGAAGCAGCCACCGGATACCCAAGCGTTGGTTACAACGCCGTTCTCAACCTCCATCTCTGCGCGGAGATGACCCTCGATACGGGTAATGGGATCGATTACGGAACGAGCCATTGCTTACTTGCCTCCCTTCAGAACTTCTTCGTCATACTGGCCGATGGACTGCTCGGGGTGCTTTTTGTCCCAAGCGCGGATCGGCTCGAAGTCGGCGCCGCCGTCGGTGCGGCCCATGGCCTTCATGCCGAAGCCGTGGATGACCAGGGCAGCGGCAACAACGCCGGTAACCGTCCAAGCGATTGCCTCAGGCTGAACGGAGAGGCCGCCGATGCGCAGGTCGCGGAAGCGAGCGCGGAACGGAGCGTTGGTTTCGACCCAGTTCTCGCCGGGGTCGTTCGGGTTGGCGGTGCAGCAGCCGATGCAGGGGCCGCCGGCAGCGACGCACCAGGAGCGACGGTGGTTCCAACGGACAACACCGCAGTTGGCCTTGGTCTGAGGACCGCGGCAGCCCATGGGGTACAGGCAGTAGCCCTTTGCCTCTTCCTCGGTGCCGAAGGCGTAGACGAACTCGCCGTTCTCGAAGTGGCCGCGACGCTCGCAGTTGTCATGGATGGTCTCGTTGAAGATGACCTTGGGCTTGTTGTCGGCAGTGAGCTCGGGCAGCTTGCCCACCAGGATGGCGTCGACCAGGACGGCCTCGAGCCACTCGGGGTTTGCCGGGCAGCCGGGGATGTTGATGACCGGGGTGTCGATGCCCTGCTTCTTCAGGTACTGCTGAACGCCCAGAGCGCCGGACGTGTTGGGGTTGGCGCCCATCCAGCCGCCGTTCACTGCGCAGGAGCCCAGTGCCACAACGGCGTTCGCGTTCTTAGCTGCATGGATCAGATGCTCGGTGCCGGGCTCGTTCGCCACGCGAAGTGCCTGACCGCCCCAGCCTTCCAGAACCGCACCCTCGTAAATAAGGATGTAGTTGCCGGCCTCGATCGTCTGTGCCTTGGCTTCTTCCATCGACCAACCTGCAGCAGCAGAAAGGGTTTCGCAGTAGTTCAGGGAAACCATTTCCAACACTACGGTTGCCGGATCGGGAGCGTCCACCTGTGCGAAAGATTCCGTGCAACCGGTGCAAGATGCGCCCTCGATCCAGATTGCAGGATACAGGCCGCCAGATTCTGCGCCGATAACGGAGTCCTCGATCGCCTTTGCGACGCGAGGAGCTGCGAGCTCGGACAAGCCTGCAGCCACGGCAAGAGAGCCACAGAGCTTCATGAAGCTACGACGGGAAACGCCGCGCGCCTCCAGCTTGCTCAGAAACTCCGGACTGATAGCCTCTGTTACCATTGCACACCTCCTTTAAGGGTGTCTTTGTCCTATAAAACTTCTGCTGCATATTCTCAACGATTTCTTCGCGAAAATGACTGGTTAATTGCCGAATATCGAGTAATTCCCGCCAGTGGTCAGAAAATGTTACGCGGTGTTTTTGCGGTAACACACTTTTTCTTCATTTTCCGATTTATGGCTTAGAAATGAGCCTTATTTTTGGACGGTTCTTTGAATTTGACCATTCAATTTGAAAAATGTTGACGAACGGTTTCCGTAGTCGGCAATGCCGTTCACCACTTTATCTTCAAATAGTGGACATATTCGATTGTTCGTCCTATTGAATTTTTCGGCCATTGGATTTTTGCCAATACACAGATAGTACTATTTGTCCATCTGCAATACGCGCCCACAGCAGCTGGTGAAGGGGTTTTGCGGGGCTTGCGGGCAGTGCGCTGCGCTTGCGGTTTGAAGGCGGTATCATGGGGCGCAAACATCTTCAGGAAAGGACGCTCCATGCCCACCGCAACCATCGCATACCTTGGCCCACAGGGAACCTATTCCGACGAGGCGGCCCGTCTGTTCGCCGCCAAGATGGGCTGTGAGGATGCGGAGTTCGTGGAATGTCCTTCGTTCAACGAGGTGCACGAAGCGGTGGACCGCGGGCGCTGCGAGTTCGGCGTGATGCCCATCGAGAACTCGCTTGAGGGCGTGGTCACCGCAACGCTGGACACCCTGGCGTTCAAGGGCGGTGTGAGCATCATGGGCTCCACCGTGCTCGACATCCACCACTATTTAATGGTGCACCCCGAATCCTCCATCGACCAGGTAACCACCATCGCCAGCCACCCGCAGGCGCTGGCCCAATGCCGCCGTTGGCTGGATGCCCACTTCCCCGCCGTGCCGCGCCTTGCCGTTTCGTCTACCGCGGAAGGCGCTCGCAAGGCCATGGAGGACAAGTCGGTTGCCGGCATCTCCAGCAAGTTCGCCAGCGAGCTGTTCGATTGCAAGGTGGTGGAAGAAGGCATCGAGGACCACTACGGCAACCAGACGCGCTTCGTGCTCATTGCGCGACAGGGCCACGAGCCTGTGCTGCACGGCGAGCGCATGAAGACGACGCTGGCCCTTTCGCTTGCCGAAGACAAGCCGGGCTCGCTGCTGATGATCCTCTCGGAGCTGAACTACGCGAACGTGAACATCACCATGATCCAGTCCCGCCCCACCAAGCAGGGCATGGGCGACTACCTGTTCTTCCTGGATATCGAGGGCACGCCGGAAGACCCGGCCATCAAGACCGCGCTCGACTGTCTGCGCCTGAAGCTGCGCGAGGTGAAGGCGCTGGGCTCCTACCCCGCCGAGTAGCCGGCAGGCCGCCGAACAAGTCACTGATTCACACAGCGCCCGAAAGGGCGCTTTTTCGTGCCTGGTGCAGGGTTGTGCGCAAGGCAACCGCGCGCCAAACACTTAACGGTAGTGCTGGGCACGAGGCCAGCCGCATCAACGGCCACGCAACAGGTATAGCAAGCGCACTCGGCGCAAGGGCATCCGCATCAGCGGCCGCCAACCCTTCGCGCCCTACATGGCGCGATAGTGGTCCCCATCTTTCGCGAAGAACCCCTCTTTCACCAGGTCATCCGCAATGGAGCGGGTAAGCTCCAGCTCGGGCTCGGGGCGGCCGTGCGCTGCCTCGAATTCGGCGAGAGCACGCTGCAGGTTGACCAGGGAAACATCGCGCTGGGCCAGCACCACGCGCACCAATTCCGCGCGCTTCTGACGACGCGAACCCTCGAACGTGCTTTGGCGGGAATGATGCTTCGAGCGCCTGCTGGGATTGGGCAGCGTGGACTTCAGGAAGTTGCCGTAATCGAGCAGGGCATAATACCAGCTGCGCGGGTTGTCCGCACTGCACGTGCGCTCCACGTGCGGGATTATCTCTTTATCGGGAACCTGCTCCCGCCCACAGAACAGCTCGTGCAGGAACACCGTGCGCACGTTGGTTTCCAGGTACACTTCCGGCTCGTTGTAGGCGAAGGCGCGGATGCCGCCCGCCGTGGCAGGCCCGATACCCGGAAGCGCAACGAGCTCTTCGCGGGAGCGCGGCAGGGTGCCGCCGTAATCCCGCGAGCACACCTCGGCGCAACGCTTCAACGCCAGGGCGCGGCGGTTGTAGCCCAAGCCCTGCCACATCTCCAACACCAACGAGGTTTCCGCGCTCGCCAGCGCATCGACAGTTGGGAACAAGTCCAGGAACCTGGCCCAGTACTTCTGCACGCGGGCCACCTGGGTTTGCTGCAGCATGATCTCGGAGAGCATGATGGCATAGGGG
Source organism: Candidatus Melainabacteria bacterium (assembly GCA_963635335.1). Classification (GTDB taxonomy): domain Bacteria; phylum Actinomycetota; class Coriobacteriia; order Coriobacteriales; family Eggerthellaceae; genus Anaerotardibacter. Next base: position 10,231 of record CAVHGQ010000011.1, read on the forward strand.
TCGCACGTGTTGCGCCAGGGAAGATCGCGGTACAAGCACGCGCCTTCCTCCCATACTTTGGAAACAAGCGCGGCTTCTTCCTTCGTAAGGTCGCTTGCGCAGGTTCGATGGCCGCCCATCAGCAACGAACCGCAACCGCGGGCCCAACGCCCATCACGAGGAAGCCGGCACACAAGCCGCCTTTGGCAGCGGCGCCACAAGCACAGCAGCCACCAGCGCTTCCGAGGAAAGCCATCATGGCGGCTTAGCCCTTCAGAAGGTCGTCGAAATCGGACGTTTCGCGGCGCAGCTCGGCCACGGCGATGTCTTCCATGGTGCGGTACTCGCTGGAATCGAGCGGCTGGAAGCTGGCCAGGCGCGACATCACATCGTCGGACTCAACCGCGCAGAACCGTTCCTTGGCGATGCTGTTGCGATACGCCTCTTCCACCGCTTCGTTCGCCACCATCAGGATCTCGAAGCGCGAAAGCGTGTGCGAGAACTCCACCATGCGCGAAACATCCAGGCCGCGGGCGGAAGGATGCTGCGACTGCACCTCGCGCCAGATAGCGCGGCGCTCGGCTTCGTTGGGAAGGTCGACGTCGATCATGCGATAGGGGCCGATAAGCTCCCAGAAGAACGGATCGATGTCCTTGGGCTCGGCAGCCGAGATCAGCACGGTTGCCTCGGGGCTGTCGAGCGCGGTTTGGATAAGGGCCAGCGCTTCGCGGGCGCCGCGGGAAAGCTGCATCTGGATAAGCCCCTGCACCGCCGCTTCGGGCGTGGAGGTATCCACCGTGGGGAAATCCCACAGGTCAAGGTCTTCCAGGATAACCGTGGTGGGCTCGTCGAAACCGGTACGCTGCAGACCCTGCAGGCGCGGCTTGAAATCGGGCGAGGCCATCACGCAGAGCACCACCTGCCCCTGGGCGTTGTGGTCCAGACGCATGCGCACTGCAGGCATGTCAAGCTCGCCGGCGGTGGCAACCATGAAGTAGTTGGCGTCTTCGCGGGCGGGGCAAGAGAACATGAGCGTCCCCACGCCCGGCATGCTGGAAAGCCCGTGGCGGCGGTTCAGCATCTCGATGAATTGGGCGAACTCGGGGTCGCGCGAACGGCCGATGCCCATTTCGCTCATAGTGCGGATAACGCCGTCGAAGCCCACCAGGTTGCGGTAATCGAGCCTCTGCTCGGGCGCCGATTCCGTGTTGGAGGGAACGAACTGGCCAAGGAATGCGGAAAGACCCGGCAGGTTCGGTAGCTGGATCTGGCCGGCTTCGGCGGCAGGCTCGTTCTTGGGCGCCTCGCTTTCGGGGGCGGGCTGCGATGCCGGCGCGGAGTCGGACGCGGGAGCGGGCGGTTCGTTTTCCTGGAACTCGCACAGAACATCGGGGGCCGCATCGAGCAGGTCCTGGTTCACCATGTCGGCCATGTCCTCGATAGCCTCGCGGTCGAAGCCGTATTCCTCGAGCTTGTCGAAGGCCAAGCGCTGCAGCTCGTCGGCATGCTCGGTAACCTCGTCGGGATCCCAATAGGGCTCAAGCTTCTCGAAGATGTACTCGGCAAGCGAGCGCTGCTTGGTGCGCAGCGCCAAGTTCCATGCCCTGCCCATGCCCTTAAGCACCTCTTCACTGGGAACAAGGTTCTCGCTCAAGGCGCGTTCGTAGGCAGCGAGGTAAAGATGGATGCCAAGGATGTTGTCGCCCTGCTCCACCGCCAAGGCGGCACGCTTCAGGTACGCCTGAGAAGAATTGGAACGGCTGTCCTGAGACGGAGCATTGCCGAAAGAAGATCCTTCGCTCATCGTGGTGCACCTCCTAGGCACATTGATCCCTATCCAGAAAGGGAATCGCACTTGCTTGTAAATGCTGATTCTATAGCGCAACGTCCCTTACGGCAAAAATAGCACGGCGGCTTCCGCCAAAACCTCATAGCAGCCCGCAAGTGGCAATACGTTACGCAGGCTTTACCGTAACAGCACTGGTTTACGGCGCTGGCGCTAATTCCAGTCGAGGGTTTTCCAGCCATGCTCGGTGGCGGTGCGGCGCAGCGGACGGTCGGGGCACACGGCGAATGCCTGTTGCGCGGCGCCGAGCAAGGCGCGGTCGGAATGATGGTCGCCGTAGGCATGGGAAAGCACCCAGCCACCAGCGCCGTAGCGCTCGTTCGCGCACTGGGTAAGAAGCGCCAGCTTCTGGCTGCCCTCTACCGGCAGGCCTTCCACGTTGCGGGTGTAGCGGCCGTTGGCATCGGTAGCCATGCGCGTGGAAAGCTCGTGCGTGAAACCGTGGTGCTCCATGGCCTCCAAGACGATAGGCTCGAACGTGGCAGAGACCACCCACACCTCGCGCCCCTCGGCACGGTGCTTGCGGATCTCGGCATCGGCCTGGGCACGAAATATGCGCTCCAAGCGCTCGTTGTAGAACTGGCGCAGGAACGCGTCTACCTCTTCACGGGGCTTGCCCTCGAAGGCGGTGAACACCGCGCCGCGCACCCAGCTTTCGTTCTGCGGAAGGCGGAACTTGTAGGCAAGGCCCCAGAAGCCGATCTTCAGCGAGATGCCCTTGCCCAAAAGCCCCTGCTTCATCAAAGAGGTAACCAGGATGACCGGTGAGTTGCCCGAGATGCAGGTCCCATCGAAATCGAAGACGGCGATTTCCACCGGCTTGTTATGAGGAGCTTCCCCCATCTCCGCATTCCTCCCAGTAAGCTTCAAAACAGTAGTGCCACTATACCGCAAGCGCACAGCAGGCAGTGCGGCACAGACCGAAGGCGAGCCTTCGGGGCAAACAAAAAAGGCTCGCCTTTGGCGAACCTTCCAAGTTGCTGATGGCGGGATGTACGGGACTCGAACCCGCGACCTCCGACGTGACAGGCCGGCGCTCTAACCAGCTGAGCTAACACCCCTTGCTGCGACAGCGATAGCTAGTATACAGGAAGCAGAAATCTTGGCAAGAAGAAATCTGAAAAAATTTTCGCCGTATTGTTTCCGCAGGTCAAACGGCAACAACACGGCGAAAGAAACGCTAAGCGCGCTTGCCCTTCCTCCTACCGCCCGGCTTAGCGTAGTTCCAGGCAACCTTTGCGGCCTGCTTTGCAACGGGAGCCGCCGCATCCAAGGCGAACAGCGCCGCCTTCTTCGCCTTCGGGGCAACCACGGCAGCGGCGGAACGCACCGCGGGCTTGCTGGCAACCTCTTGGGCAACCTCGGTGGCCTTGCCGCTTACCTTGCCCGCCAAAGCAGCCAGGCCGGCGATGTCGCCGCCGCCCTCGAAGTACTCGATGGCCGCGCGTCCGATGGCCTGGGTTCCCACATAGCCCATGGTGCCCTTCACAGCCCAGCCAAGAATGGGCACGGCGCCGGAGATCTGGCGCGAGACGCTGCGGAAGAAGAAGCCGTTGGCCAACACCGCGGCAAGCTCCTTCACCCTATCGGCGGAAAGCTCGTGGCCGTAGGCTGCAGCGATCTGCAGCACCATCTTCGCCTGGTTGGCGGTCATGATGGGCATATCAGCGCCGGGCACGAACACCACCACGCCGACGCCGGCGTTCTGGAGCGAGGTGTTGCGGATGGCCTCGTAAGCCAGCGGGCGGCGCACGAACGGGTACGCGATGGAGAACGCCAAGCGCTTCTCGGCGTCGGAGCGAACGATCCAGGTGCCGATCTTATCGGCAAGCGAGGCTCGCAAGCCGTCTTCCAGGCTGCACCCGGACTCCAACGAGATAAGGTCGGCCTCGGGAATGGGGTGGCTGGAAGCTTCAGCCGCCTTCTGCACCGCTTCACCGTCTTCGGCGACAACCAGAACGGAAGTGCCCTGCTCGCGGAAGCTTGCCGCAATGCGGCCCACATCCGGGTTGGAGCCGGCTGCGATAACGGCGATATCGGTTTCCACCGCCGTATCGGGGCTCTGCGTGGGAAAGTAGCTCACCATCACGCGCGAATTCGCCGATTCGCTGTTGAAGCCGCTGCGCACGAACACCTGGAACTCACGGGAAGCCGATTCATCGATGAGGATATCGACCGAAACCGGGATGGCGCACGCTTTGTTGATGTCGATAGCCGCCGTAAGCAGGGCGGGAATATCAATAGGCAGCTTCATGGGATGACCTTTCGCTCAGCGGCCGTTATGGACCCATACCGAGTTTATCAAACCGAGCATGATGAAGTTCACGATCATGAACGATGTTCCGTAGCTGATAAACGGCAAGGGAATGCCCGTGATGGGCATCAGGCCGCAGTCCATGCCTATATTCTCCAATATATGGAACAGCCACATGCCCACAATGCAGATGACGATGACCGTCCCGAACAGGTCGTTGGAATTGCGCGCAACACTGAGCGCCACCAGCATCAGGCCAAGGTACAGGGCAAGCAGCACCACGGCGCCCACGAAGCCGAACTCCTCGGCCAGAACGCAGAACACGAAGTCGGTGGCCGCTTCAGGCAAGAAGCCCAGCGACGACTGGGTGGCCTGCATGAAGCCCTTGCCCAAAAAGCCGCCGCTGCCGATGGCGATCTTCGCCTGCTGCAGGTTGTAGCCATCGCCAGAGGTATCGTACGTGGAGTCCATGAACACCAGCAGACGCTTCTTCTGGTATTCCTTCAGCAACACATCGTGGCCGGCGATCTGGTCGAAGATGGGGTCCAGCACCAGCACGCCCACCACCAGCACCACCATCACGCCGATGGTGCCCACAAGGAAGCGCCAGTTCGCGCCGCCCACGATAAGGGCGAACGCGCCGATCATCAGGTACACCAGGCCGGTGCCCAAGTCGGGCTGCATCATAACGCACACGAAGGGGATGGCCATGATAAGCAGCGCCTTCAGGTACTCGCGCAAATCGTCCATGCGGCCGCCGTAGCGGGAAACCACCGATGCTGCCAGCAGCACCACCGTCACCTTGGCGAACTCGCCTGGCTGTAACTGGATGCCCACGTTGATCCACGAGCGGCCGCCGTTCACTTCCACGCCGATGCCCGGCAACAGCGGGGAAAGCAGCAGCACGACGTTTATCACCAGGAACACCACGGTGTAGCCGGAGAGCACGTGGTAGTCCATGCGGCTTACCAGCACCGCCAGCGCAAGGCCGATCACCACGCCCGAAAGCTGGCGGGCGAAGCTGTAGTCCGAATCGGTGGCGGTAACCGAGAACTGCACCACCAGGCCGTAGAGCACCAACAGCGCGGCGAACGCGATGAAGGGGAAGTTCAGGTACTTGAACCTGCGCGGCTTCGTGGCCCGGGCAACGGCCGGGTCCTGCCCCCTCAGCGAACTGATCTCATTCATTTGAGGCACTGCCGCTCACCGCCGTTCCGCTGATAGCCGTCATATCCTCTTCGAAGCTGCCCGCCGCCGACTGGATGGCCGCATCCATAACCTGGATGGCAACCGGCGCACCCACCGTGCCGCCCGATCCGCCTTCCTCGACACAGACGGTAAGGGCGAACTGCGGGTCTTCGTAGGGGGCGTACATAGAGAACCACGCCATGTCCTCCTTGCCGGCAACCTCGGCGGTACCGGTTTTGGAGGCAGAGCTCCACGAGTAGCCGGAAAGCGCCGAGGAGATGCTGGAGTTCTCGGTGGAAACGCCGTGCAGGGCGTCGCGGATGATCTTGTAGTTCGCCTCGGTCACATCGGGCTTCGCGTCTTCGACAACGTCGAAGCTCAGCACCGTGTCGCCCAGGGAATTGCGCGCTTCCTTCAGCAGGTGGGGGCGCATGAGCTTGCCGGTGGCAACGGCCGCATAGGCGCGCGCCACCTGGATGGGCGTGACCAGAACGTAGCCCTGGCCAATGACCATGTTCGAGTAGTCGCCCGGCAGCCACTGGGCTTCCGTGGGCACGTCCTTGAAGTACTCCTTCTTCCACGCTGGCGTGGGGATGCGGCCTTCCGATTCGCCCGCCAGGTCCACCTTGGTGGCGGCCGAGTAGCCGAACTCCTTGACGAAGTCCTGCATGGCCTCTTCGCCGATGGAGGCGCGCGCGTCGTAGAAGCTCTTCGCTATCTCGTAGAACACCACGTCGCAGGAAACCACGATGCCCTGGCGCAGCCCAAGCCAGCCATGACCGGACTTCTGCCAGCACTTCTGCGCGTACTCGGTGCCGAAGCCCGTCCACGTGCCCTGGCAGTCCCACGTCTTGCTGCTGTCGGCGAACCCGTAGGTCAAGCC
>CAVHGQ010000012.1:0-16220 GCA_963635335.1 Candidatus Melainabacteria bacterium
CTGTTCCAGTTCCACGCTTACCACCTTCGTGGTGGAAACATCCAGAACCGCAACGCCCTTCAAGCGCTCGAGCGACTGCTCCAGGCTGCCGCTGCGCTTCCATTCGCTGTAGACATAGGCCATGTCCAGCTTGTCTTCCGATTCGTCGGCGATTGCGCGGATGATGTCGCCGTCGGAAACGAACCCGGCAACGGAGCCGTCAGATGCAACCACGGGAAGGCCGCTGGTGTGATGCGCGGTCATGAACAGCAGCGCATCGTAGGCACTGGCAGAGCTGGGAATGGCGTACACATCGCTGAACATCACCTTGGAAATAGCCTGATCAGCAGGGGCAGCCGCGTGGGAAACGGGCTTGCGGACCGAGAACACCGCCGTTGCAACTGCGAAGCAGAAGCCCACCAGAGCCAGGACGGATGCCACCGTGCAGCTGGCAGTGAAGCCCGCCGTTACCGCGTCGGCCATGGCCGCGCCGGCGGAAAGCGCCTGCTGCTGCACGCCGCTCATGATTCCCACGTAGAACGACGAGCCGATGCAGCCTGCCACCTGGATGGCGGTGTAGCACACGGTTACGCCATGGGGATGCAGCTCGTCGCTCAGGCGGTCGAGCGCAAAGCTCTGCGAGGGGCCGATGCTGAAGTTGCAGCCGCACAGGATGGGCAAATACACCGCCGCGATAAGGATAGCCGTTGCCGCGTCGCCCAAATGGCCGATGACGAACAGGAAGCCCGCCATTACCAGCAGCGCAACAGGCAGGGTGTACTTGAAGCCGTAATGGTCGTACAGCTTGCCGGCCAAAGGCGCGAACACCACGCACGACATGCAGGGAACCAGCAGGGTGAGCGCTGCATCGAGCGCGCTGAAGCCCATCTTGTTCTGCATGAACAGCGGCAACAGGATGTTCATGGCGAACACGGCCATGAAGGCGATGAATACCACGACCACGCCGCACACGAAGCCCTTGTCGGCGAAGGGACGCAGGTCGAGCAGGGGGTTCTCGATCTTGCGCTGACGGGCGATGAACGCACCCAGGCACACCGCACCGATGACGAAGGAAACGCCCGCAACCGCCAGGTTGGAGAACACCGTGGAAATGGCGTACATCACGCCGATGAGCCCCACGCAGATAAGCGCAACAGAGGCCACATCGAGCTTGGGGTGCGTGAGCTTCTCGAAGTTGCCCACGAACAGCAAGTTCACGATGATGGCCACCACGGTAAGCGCCGCGAACGCCAGGAACAGCATGTGCCAGCTGGCAACCGCCAGCATGAAGCCGCCCACGATGGGGCCGGAAGCCGGGCCCACCAGGGTAACCGCGCTGACGATGCCCATGTAGGTTCCCAGCTTGCCCTGCGGCGCCACCAGAAGCGTGAGGTTCATGCCGATGGGAACGATCATGCCCGTGCCCAATGCCTGCACGCAGCGGGCAACGATGAGCATGGGAAAGTTCTGCGATGCAGCGCCGATAAGCGTGCCCACCAAAAGCAGGCCAAGGGCCATAAGGCTCAGGCGCTTGGTGGGGATACTGCGGTACAAGAAGCTGGTAACGGGAACGGTAACAGCTGCCACCAGCATGTACGCCGTGGAAACCCACTGCACATCGCCCGAGGTCACGCCGTAATCCTGCATAATGGGCGTAAGCGCCACATTCAGGAACGTCTCGTTGAAGGTTGCCAAGAAGGCGCCGATAGAGATTGCCACCAATACCCTGGCAGCGCTGCGAACACGTTCAGTATCACCCATAGATTCCCTTTCTGTAGGTGACAGCACGCGACGCGCAACGCACGTAGGACCAAGGCCGCAGCCCAGAGACAACAGCCCCGCGGAGCAAGGCTGCTTTGTTCTGTCTTTTCGATTCGTTTGGACTATGCCGGAGAAATCCAGCCGTTCATTCTTACACCCAAACCGGCCAAGCCGTCAAGCGGCCATCGAGCGGAGCGTTCGACTACGCCCTAACGGCTACACCCCTACCGGCTTCAAATCGAGCAGGGCTTCCCAGAGGATGTCGTTGCCCTCTTCGTTGAAAACGGACTGCAGGGCGAACACCTCGTTCAAGCACAGCTTGCCAGGGGTAAGTTCGAGCTCAAGGTAGCTATCCCGCGATAAGCATAGATGCTGCGCACACTCGTCAACCGAAAGACCGGATGCTCGGCGCGCCCGGAAAAGCCAACTTTCCATCTGAACCCTTCCTCATAAGGTCTTACCAGTTTATCCGGTATTTCCCCACCGTCAAACATGCCACCTGGTAATTCACGGTGAACGACCCGCTTTGGCGGGCACCGCTTAGAAACGGGGTGCGTGCGACAGGAAGGGTTGGGTTTCGGTGCCAATGCATGCGCAAGGATTGAGGAGTGGTTGGCGCCCTCTTGGGAGCCAAGCCAACCCGATGCCTATGAAGCTGCGCGACGCTAGATCTCGAAATCGTAGGGGACGGTGTACCAGACAACCTGCCCGATTATGGAAAGCTCCCGCTCGCCCTCTTGGCCAGCGCCTTCGAACACCTGGGGCTTGAACGATGGGTCGGTGGAATCGGGCTCCAGCACGATGGCTCCGTCGCGCTTGCGCACACGCTTCACGGTGGCCGAAGAGGTTCCCACGCACACGGCGTAGACCTTCCCGTCGATGGCCTCGGTAACCTGCGAGTCGATCAGCGCAAAGCAGCCGTTCGGAAGCCTGCGGTTCATCGATTCGCCCTGCACCTTCAGATAGAACGCCCTGGGGTAGCGCTTCGCAAGAACACCCGGGATGGGATGCAGCGCATCGGTCTCGAGCATATCGATGGGCTTGCCGGCGGCGATGGAGCCGTAGAGCGGAGCATAGAGGAAGCGGCTGTCGGGGCTTTCGTTGGTGCCGCGCAGCACGCGACGGGAATAGCCGAGCACCTGGCTGTACAGGTCATCCAATTCCAGGTCGGGAAACGCATCCACGATCTGCTTCACGCTGCTCAGGCGCGGAACGCTCTTCCCGCATTCCCAGGCCGAGATGGACGTTTGGCTGATGCCGGTAAGCTCGGCAAGCTGCGCCTGGGTCAATCCGTAATTTACCCTGATGGAATGAATGTTGTTGCCGATGAAAGTGCTCATGATTTCCCCTTCGACGTAACGGAAATCATGCTAGCAAAGTAACTGCTACCAGCTTCGGCATCGCCGATTTTACCCGTTAAAATGGTAAGGATCGCCAAAGCCCGCCACTGAAAGGACTATTGGCGCCGTTCACGGCGAAACGTACGAAGCGAACGAAAGACCGCGCGGCCGACGAAACGCACGAATACCGGCCTGGCAAGTACCAGTTGCAGCCGCCCGCAAGCTCCCACACAAGCCTGCTATCGCGCCAGAAAGCGAAGACCCTGGGCAGGCAGCCCTCCAAGTCCCACGGCAAAGGCTGGCCAAGGCCGCGACCGCCGAACGCGCTAGTGGGCTTCAGCCCAATTGGAGCCGCACTGGACATCAGCCAGCAGCGGAACGGAAAGCTCCACCACCGATTCCATGATGCCCTGAACCAGCTGCGAGACCTCTTCGACCTCTGCTTCGGGAACCGACAGGTCCAATTCGTCGTGCACCTGCAGCATCAAGCGGGCGCCAAGGCCGCGGTTCAGCAGTTCCTCCTGCACCTGGCGCATGGCAATCTTGATGATGTCGGCCGCCGTGCCCTGCATGGGGTGGTTCATGGCCGTGCGCTCACCAAAGCCGCGCTGGGCGGCGTTCTTGGCCTTCAGCTCGGGAATGTAGCGACGGCGCCCGAACAGCGTGGAAGCGTAGCCGTCTTCGTGAGCCTTGGCCACTACCCCATCAAGGTACGCGCGCACGCCGGGGTGCACCTCGAAGTAGCGGTCGATCATCTCTTTCGCCTCGTAGAACGGGATGTGCAACGATTGCGAAAGGCCGTAAGCCTGCTGCCCGTACACGATGCCGAAGTTCACGGCCTTCGCGCGGCTGCGCATCTGCGGCGTGACCTCTTCCATGGGCACACCGAAGACACGTGAAGCAGTGCTGGCGTGGAAATCCTCCCCGGAGTTGAACGAGGCAACAAGATGCTCGTCGCCGGAAAGATGGGCCAGCAGGCGCAGCTCGATCTGCGAGTAGTCGGCGGAAAGGAACACCTCGCCTTCGGCCAGGGGCACGAAGCAGGTGCGGATCTGCCGGCCGAAATCGGTACGGACCGGGATGTTCTGCAGGTTCGGATTCGAAGAGGAAAGGCGGCCAGTGGTAGTCACCATCTCGTTGAACGAGGAATGGATGCGCCCGTCGCCCGCGCGCATGGAAGGCAGGGCGTCGATGTAGGTGGACTTGATCTTGGCGTACTCGCGGTACTCCAGCATCAAGCCGGGCAGCTCGTGTTCGGCCGTGAGCTCCTTCAGCACGCGGGCATCGGTGGAATAGCCGTTGCGGTTCTTCTTGCCCGGGGTAAGCCCCAGCTCGTCGAACAGGACCTCGGAAAGCTGCTTGGGCGAATCCACGTTGAACTCGTGCCCGGCGCTCTGGTAGATGGCCTGCTTCAGGCGTTCTACTTCCGCGCCCGTGCTCTCTGCGAGCTTCGCCAGATGGTCGGCGTCCAGGGCCGCGCCGGTGCGCTCCATACAGGAAAGCGCCCCCACCAGCGGCAGGTCGATGGCGTCGTATACCTTACGCGCGCCCGTTTCGTCCAACGCCTGGGAAAGGGGCGCTATCAGCGCAGCCACCGCAGCGGCCTCGAGCGCCAAGACCTTGTCGGAGTCTTCCTCTTCGGGGAGCATTGCCGCGCCATAGCGCTCCATGAGCGCAGGTAGGCTGGCCGCGCCGTTGTTGGAATCGGCCACGTAAGCGGCAAGCGTCACGTCGAACAGGCACGCATCGAGCACTTCCCCGGCAGAAACCAGCGCGGGCTTCGCGGTATCGGGCGGGAACACCACGCCAAGCGCCGCCTTCGCGTCGGCAACGGCAAGGTTGGCCTCGCGCACCATAAGCGCAAGGGCCTGTGCGGCATCTTCGTTACGAAGAAGGGCGGTGCCATCGGCGCCCAGGTTCACCGCAAGGGAAAGCTCGTCGTCGAAGAGGGAAGCCTGCGCGCTGCGCCCCCAGGAAATGGCCAGATGCTCGTCGGCAAGGTGCGCCTCGATGGCCTGCTGGGCCTGCTCGCCCTCAAGAATGGTGTCCCATGGCCCCAAATCGGCGGCTTCCATCGTGCTTCCCTGCAAGGCCAACACCTTCTGCAGATGAGCCATCATGCGCACCTCAGTGAACGCCTCGGTCACCTTCTCGGGCTCGAAATCGGGGAACGCGATGGCCTCGACGTCCAGGTCGAAATCGGCATCGCGCACGATGGTTGCCACCTGGCGCGAAAGGAACGCGTCGTCTTTATGGTTGGTAAGGTTTTCAAGCTGCTTGCCCTTGAACTTGTCGAGGTTCGCGTAGATGCCCTCCAGGTTGCCATAGGCCTGCAGCATGGAAGCGGCCTTCTTGTCGCCGATGCCGGGCACGCCGGGGATGTTATCGGCCTTGTCGCCCTTCAGGCCCAAGAAGTCGGTGAATTGGCTGGGCTTCACGCCGTAGCGCTCTTCCACCTCATCCGGCCCGTAGATAACCACGTCCGTGATGCCGCGTTTGGTGGTTACGATGCGGGTAAGGTCGCTGGCCAGCTGGTAGGCGTCTTTGTCGCCGGTTACCAGCAGCGTGCGATACCCCAGCTGCTCGTTGCGGGCGGAAACGGTGCCCAGGATGTCGTCGCCCTCCCAACCGGGAAGGGCCACCACGGGGACGTTCATGGAAGCAAGCAGCTTTTCCACCACCGGGAACTGGACTTTCAGCTCCTGGTCCATGGGCGGGCGCTGGGCCTTGTACTGCTCCAAGGCGTCGATGCGGAACTGCGGGCGGCCCTTGTCGAAGGCGCACACCAGCACATCGGGGTGCTCGGTATCGATGAACTTCAGTAGCATGGAGAAGAACCCGAACGCCGCGTTGGTGGGCGTGCCGTCGGGCGCCGTCATAGCAGGCGGTACCGCGTGGTAGGCACGATGCATAAGCGAGTTTCCGTCGATAACGGCAACGGTTTTGGTCATGAGGGTTCCTCTCGTGTTCGAACCCTACGATTATAGCCGCTTGGCGCTGCGCGGTTCGCCCGCCGCCTGTGCCGTGCGCAGCTATTACACGGGCAGGGCTCGGACGCCCGAGCCCAAGCAACCCAGGGCAGCATGCGGGCGAACGAAAGTCGAGGGGCAGTACAGCCGAAAAGGCACGGGGCAGCCGGAGCGCAGCCCGGCCGCTACCCCGCTAGCTCCAGAGGTAGCCTACGCCGCGGACCGTTTCCAAGTGCTGGGAAAGCTCGGGGCCCAGCTTCGCGCGCACGCGCCTTACATGGACGTCCACCGTGCGGGAACCGCCGAAGTAGTCGAAGCCCCACACGCGGCGCAGCAGCGCATCGCGGGAATAGGTACGGCCCGGATGCGTTACCAGGAAGGCCAGCAGGGCGTACTCCAAGTACGTGAAATCGACAGGCTCGCCGTTCACCGTTACCTGGTAGGTTGCCAGGTTGATAGTCATGCCATCGATGCTGATGAAGTCGTTCGTGGAGCTTTCGTTGCCCGGCCACAGCAGCTGGCGGATGCGCAGCGAGCATTCCTCGGAGCTGGCGCCGTGCACCACGAAGTCGCAGTTGATCTGCACGGGAAGGCGGAAGCCCGAGAGCATTTCCTCTTTCACGATGATGAGGATGGGCACTCCCCCGTCGTCGATGAGCGCCTGCTCCACAGCTGCCAACGTCTGGGCGGCTTCGGCGGTTGCCTCGTAGATGACCAGGTCGTAAGAGGGGTTGTCGGAAAGCAGCTTCTTGAACTGAAGAGAGGATCCGGCAGCCACGTCCACATCGAGGCTGGAAAGCACCGCCTGGAACTTATGGGCGTTGTCGAGGCTGTCGGCGATGAATATGACGTTCTTCCTTTGTTGCATGACGTCCTCCTACAGCACACCCAGATATCGATCGAGTTCCCAGCCCGATACCTGCTTTTGGTACTCGTTCCATTCCTCGCGTTTGGCGTCTACCAGGAAGGAATGGATGTGCTCGCCCAAGACTTCTTTCATGAGCTCCGACTTGGCGAACAGCTCCACCGCTTCGCCCAGCGTATCGGGCAAAACGCCGTAGCCCGCTTCGATAAGCTCTTGGCGAGAAATGGCGCCATCGATGGATTCTTCCATCGGCGGGCAGAGCTCAAGCTCTTCTTCGATGCCCTTCAGGCCGGCCGCAAGAACAGCCGAGAACGCCAAATACGGGTTGGCTGCCGGGTCGGGGCTGCGCAGCTCTACGCGGCACGCCTCTTCCTTGTTGGGCTTGTAGCCAGGGATGCGGACCAGGGCGGAACGGTTGTTGCGCGCCCAGGAAATGCACACCGGGGCTTCGCCGCCGGGAACCAGGCGCTTGTAGGAGTTCACGCTGGGGTTGGTAAGAAGGCTGAACTCGGGAACGTACTTCAACAGGCCGGCGATATAGTGCTTGGCCGTTTTGGAAAGGTTGTAGCCATCGGGGTCGGAGGCGTCGAAGAAGGCGTTGTTGCCATCGACGTCGAACAAGCTCTGGTGGATGTGCATGCCGGAGCCCGGCGCTCCCGCGATGGGCTTGGGCATGAACGAGGCGTACACGCCGTACTTGTTGGCGATTTCCTTCACCACCATCTTGTAGGTCATCACGTTGTCGGCCATGCTGAGCGCATCGTCAAAGCGCAGGTCGATCTCCTGCTGGGAGGGACCGCTTTCGTGGTGCGAGTACTCCACGGGAATGCCCATCTTCTCCAGCGTGAGGATGGTGTCGCGGCGCAAGTCGCTTGCCATGTCGAGCGAGGTGAGGTCGAAGTAGCCGCCGTTGTCGAGCACTTCGGTGCCGGTGTGGTCCTTGAAGTAGTAGTACTCCAGCTCCGGCCCCACGTTCATGATGTAGCCCAGCTCTTCGGCCTTGGCAGCCTGGCGCTTCAGCACGTTACGGGAATCGCCGTCGAAGTACTCGCCTTCAGGCGTTTTGATGGAGCAGAACATACGGGCAACCGCGTTGCGCTCGGGGCGCCACGGCAAAATTTGGAAAGTGGAAGCCTCGGGGCAGGCCAGCATGTCCGACTCGCTGGTGGGGGCGAAACCGCGCACGCAGCTGGCATCGAAGCCCATGCCCTCTTCGAAGGCGTTCTCCAGTTCGCTGGGGATAACCGCGAACGACTTCATGTGCCCGAGCACATCGCAGAACCAGAAGCGCACGAAGTGGACATCGCGGCTCTTGATGGTTCTAAGAACATAATCCTGATCAGGGCTGCTGGCCATAGCTTGTCCTTCCTTGGCTTTGCTTGTTTGTTTCATTATAGCGAGCGGGGTGTTTCGGGCGGGTTACCGTCTTTTGTCCAAGGCGGGCGCGCGGGCACGCAAGAACCAGGCCCTGAGGCGAGAGCCTAAACCAAGACGGCGTGCAAGCAAGGCGCGCCCGGAAGCCCTGGCCGCGCACGCCAGGCCCTTCGCCAATTACAACCCCTAAATAAAAGCAAAGCCGGGGAATAAGCCCCCGGCACTTGGAGGTAGCCGATACAGCCACCATGGGCTTTATACCATCCGCAACAGTGGCGTGCAAGCAAGCGACCCCCGGCAAGCACGGGAAGCACTGGCCAGGGGGTCGCTGGAGCTCGAAACGTTCGCGGGATGCGCGCCCCGAAGGGCGGCTGCCCTACTTCTTGCGGTCGATCTTGCGGGCGGTGAAGTCGCAGCCGCTCTGCACGATCTGCACCAAGATGATGAGGATGATGATGGTGGCGGCCATCACATCGCCCATGTAGCGCTGGTAGCCGTAGCGGATGGCGATGTCGCCCAGGCCGCCGGCGCCCACCGTGCCGGCCATTGCCGAGTAGCCCAGCAAGGTGATGAGCACGATGGAAAAGCCCCTGATCAGCGAAGGCAAGCTTTCCCACAGGTACACCTTCACCACGATCTGCCAGGTAGAGGCACCGAAGCTCTGCGCGGCTTCCACCAGGCCCGCATCAACTTCCGCCAGGCTCTGCTCAACCATGCGCCCAACGAAGGGAGCGGCGGCAACCACCAGCGGCACCACCGCACCGGGAACGCCCAGCGAAGTACCCACCACGATGCGGGTGAACGGGATAAGCGCAACCAGCAGGATGATAAACGGGATGGAGCGGCCGATGTTCACGATCCAACCCAGAACGGCGTTGAGCGCGCGGTGCGGCAGAAGACCCTTCTTCGGGTCGGTGAGCACCAGCAGCACGCCCAGCGGGATGCCGATGACATAGGCGAAGAACGTGGACACCAGGCTCATCACGATGGTGTCCCAGGTGCCCTGCAGCAAAAGGGCGCCGAACTGGTCGAAGAACGTCTGCAAGTATTCCATGGTTTAGAGCCTCTTTTCCAGCAGCTTGCGGGCAATATCGCTTTGCGGGTTGGCGAACACCTCTTCGGTCTTGCCTTCCTCCACGATCTTCCCGTCGTCGATGACCACGACGTTGTCGCAGATGAGCTCTGCAACCGCGAGCGAATGCGTGATGAGCACGATGGTGACGCCCAGTTCCTTGTTGATGTCCTTCAGCAGCTTCAGGATGGAATGGGTGGTCATAGAGTCCAGCGCGCTGGTGGCCTCGTCGCACAGCATGATGGACGGGTTGTTCGCCAGCGCACGGGCAATGGCCACGCGCTGCTGCTGGCCACCGGAAAGCTGGCTGGGGTACTTTTCGCACTTGTCGGCCAGGCCAACCAGTTCCAGAAGCTCGCGGGCGCGCTTTTCCGCTTCCTTCTTATCGGTATGGCGAAGCTCCAGCGGGAAGGTGACGTTGCGCAGCACCGTGCGCTGCTGCAGCAGGCTGAAGTTCTGGAAGATCATGCCCACCGAGCTGCGGAACTCGCGCAGGCCCTTGCCGGAAAGGCCGGTGATGTCGCGGCCGTTGATGGTGATGGAGCCCGACGTGGGGCGCTCGAGCAGGTTCAGGCAACGCACCAGGGTGGACTTGCCGGCGCCCGACTGGCCGATGATGCCGAAGATCGAGCCGTCATGGATGGTGAGGTTTATGTCGGTAAGGGCGATGTGCTCTTCGCCCTGCGCCGACACATAGGTCTTGTTCAGATGTTCGATTTCAATCATGTTCAGTTCCTTATTCAAAGCGCAGGCGAACCCCGCGCCGATAAACAGCGCTCCTAATATACCCCAGACGCAAGGCGGGGCTGGATGCAGGCGCGCCGTTTGAAGGCAGCGCCCTATACTTTCTGCTTATAGCCAGCGGCAAACCTGGTGAATGACCACTATGACCTGGTGTTAAGCAGGAAATACGGGGCATGCTGGTCCAGGCATGCGCTCATGTACGGGTCGCCCTCCACGAACAGGTGCGGCCAGCGGTAGTGGAAGAACGCCTTCTCGCGCTCGGAGCGCAGGCGCTGCTTTTCGGAAAGCGAGGCGCGGCCGTCAGAGTCGGAATCGCGGCGGTACACCTCGATATCGCCGTCGAGCGCAACCACGTAGCCCGCCTTCGCCAGCTTCAGGCAGAAGTCCAGCTCGCAGGGGCGCAACTCGAAGCGCTCGTCGAAGCCGCCCACCTTGTCGAAGACGGCCCTTCGCAGCATCATGGCGGAAAGCGACACAGCCGAAACGTTGCTGGAGCACACCAGGCGCTTGCCGTAGCCGCGGGCGCTGCGCGGAAGGTTGCCGCCGATGCCCGCAGCGAAGCCGTACGGCCCCACCATAAGGCCGGCCGAGCGGATGGTGTCGTCGGGGAACAGCAGCTTCGCGCCCACCGCACCCACGCCGGCGCGCATGCAGTGGCCCAGAAGCGCGGCGATGGCCTCGGGGTCCACCAATTCGGCATCGCCTTCCAGCACCAGAACGTAGTCGGCCTTGGTTTGGGCGATGGCGGCGTTCACCATGGCCGCGCGGTTCGCGCCGCCTTCGTACGACACCACCTTGCAGCGCTTCTTGCGGGCCAAATGCTCGCAAAGCACCTGCGTGCTGCGCTCGGTTTCCTGGCACTCCACAACCACCAGCTGGGTTTGGGCGGGAAGCGCGCTCTGCTCGATGGAGGAAAGGCACGAATCCAGAAGCGCAGGCTCCTTGCCCGCGATGACCACCACTGCAAGGGATGCCCCCTGCTCGGGCAGACGGTAGCGCACGCGGTACAGACGGTCGGAAACGTCGGCCAGCACCAAGGCGTCTATCCCCTGGCGGCGCAGGTGGTTGCCCAGCGCCTTGCGGCCCAGGCGGAAGGCCTCTTCCTCGCGCTGGGCGCACAGCTCCTGCGTGCGCAGGGAAAACGTGCGGGCGTCCTGCACGTGGCACAGCACCTTGTCGATGCGCTCGACGCGCTGGGCCAAAGCCGTGGCCTTCAGCGCCAGATCGTAGTCGAAGGCGTCGGACGAAAAGCCCGAGCCCTTCTGCACCTTTTCAATGACGACGCGCGAGTAGAACACCACCGGTCCCATATAGTTGTAGGAAAGCAGCAGGTCGGGCGAATAGGCCGGCTTCATCACAGGCGAATGCAGCCCGTCGTCGGCATCGAAGCGGTCGTGATTGGCATAGGCCACGTCGCAGCGGCCAACGCCCAACGGCCCCGATTCGGCGCCCTTTTCGGCATCTTCGGCAAGCACGCGGTTCACGCAGCGCACGTATTCGTACAGGGCCTCGGGCGCAAGGATCACGCGCGGGCTGAGCACCACGCACGCCTCGCCCTTCGACTGCAGCATGCCCGTAAGCCGCGCACGGCCTTCGTCCATCTGGCCTTCCGGCACCAGGTGCACCAGGCGCTCGTCGCCCTCCCATTCGGAAAGGACGGCGGCAAGCGCGCGCTCGTCGGCGCCCACGTCTACCAACAGCACCTCGAAGCGCGCATAGGTTTGCGCCTGAAGAGCCTCGCTGCAAGCGGAAAGGAAGGCCTCGTCGCCCGGGTACACGGGAACCACCAGGCTCACCAGCGGCTGATGAGCGAACGAGGCAGCGCGCTGGGCTTCCAGTGTTGCAAGCGTGGCGCAGTTGCGCGCAAACCAATGCGGGTAGCGCGGGTCGAATGAGGCATCGGTGGCGCAGTACAGAAACGATTCGCGCAGCGGGGCGTACGTCTCGTCGCAGAAGCGGGCGAAACCGCCCTGCACAAGCTCGTTGGCGTCGTAGACGGTTACGCAGAAGTCCTTCGACTCGGCGCGCACGCGAACGGAAAAGCCCACGCGCACACGCTCCCCCTCGCCGAACTGCGTCGGCGCCACCACTTCGTCTACCAGCGGATATATGGGAAGATCGAGCTCGGTGCCCTGGTTGTCGGTGAACCCCACCATCACATCGGCGCCTTCGACGTGCGGCATGTCGGCCAGCATCTTCACCACGATCTCGTCGCCGTCGTCCACGGCGTCGGTGAAGTAGACGTTCATGCGGTTCGAGCTGTACTCGCGCTCGATGTCGAACATCTGCTCAAGCAGCTCGTTGTGCACCAGCGCGTTGAAGCGCGTGCGCCAACGGACCAGGTTCAGCTCCACGGTAAGGCGGCTCTGGTTGAGCGGCGAGCCTTCACCGGAGTATTCCAGGAACGTTAAGTCCACCTCGCGCACTTCGAAATGCGGGAGCACGACCACGTAGTTCGCCTGGGAGGATTCTTCCAGAGGGTCGAACGGGAACAAGTGCGCCGGGATCTTCGCGCCGTCCTTCAGGCGCGCATCCAGCAGCACCTTCGCATCGGGATGCAGGCGGTCAAGCACCATCTGAAGGTAGATCTTGCCATCCCCATGGCTCATGCTCTCAATTCGTGCGTTCATCGGCTATCCTCTGCAACCCAGCCCGCAAAACCGGGCGGGCCTTCACGGCGAAACTCAACGCTTCTGATTATTACCCCGCTACTTGCCCTTGGCCTCGAGGAAGATCTTGCGCGTCACGAAATTCCATACCGCAACGATGAAGGTGACCACGATCTTGGAAATGCGGTAGTCGATGAACAGGAAATCTACCATGAGCCACATGAACAGGTCGTTGATGCCCAGGCCGCATACCGAGAGCACCACGAAGATGATGAACTCGCGCTTGCGGCTCATGTCGTCGCGCCGCTCGAACACGTAGCGCATGGAAGCGAAGTAGTTGAAGATGACCGATACCACGAAGGAAACGGTGGTACTGATAAGGTACGGGACACCGAACACCTCGGTGAGGAAGATCATCACGCCGTAATCGATGATGAAGGCGATAACGCCCACCACGCCGAATTTCATGAACTGCGCAATAAGCTTCTTCAAACCAGCTCCTGTCCTCTCAAGAAAAAAGGCCCTGCCGAAGCAGAGCCTGTTCATTCATGGTGCCCCCAACGGGACTCGAACCCGTGTTTCAGCCTTGAAAGGGCCGCGTCCTAACCGCTAGACGATGGGGACATGCTGCTCGGAAGCAACAGCCTGGTTATTATTGCAAAGCTTCCCCGCTTTGGCAAGAGATAGTTTGAAAGATATTGCGCCGCCCCTGTCGCGCCCTAGATAACGCCCTTGAACGAAACTTTGGCGCATCGCTAAACAGAATGCGTATCGTGTTTAAAAGAGTCTACCCCCATCGAAATTAGGAAGCCATGAGAATCGCCGTTGCAAGTGAAGGTTTGGATGTGAGCAGCCAGTTCGGCTGTTGCACCAACTTCAACTTCTATTCGGTGGAAAACGGCCAGCTGGTAGACTCGCGCAACCTGCCCAGCCAAGGGCATCTATGCGGATCACAGGCGAATTTCCTGCGCCAAATAGAGGTGAAGGTGCTGCTGTGCGGCACCATTTCCGAAAAAGAGGCCGAAAGCATGCGCAACGCCGGCATCACCGTGGTGCCCGGCGCTTCGGGGCGCGCCATCACGGCCGCAAGCAGTTACTTGGAGCACGCCTCGGCCGAAGAGCTGCTGGCATTCGCGTAGCCCGGCTGCTCGAGCTGCTTTTCGGTGAGCACTTCCATCCCCGCATCGATCATCATCTGCGCCGCGATTCCGTTGCCGGGAACCAGCGTGTCGGTGAAGGTGCCGTCGTAGACTTCCCCCACCCCACACGAAGGGCTCTTCGCCTTCAGGATGGCGTGGGTACAGCCTTTGGCACAGGCAGCGTCGCATGCCTTGCGCGAACCTTCCAGGAACATATCGGTATGGTCGTTGCCCTGGGAGTCCACCACGCGCACCTGGCCAGCCACCAGCTTCTGCTCGTGCGGCGGGTGCGGGATGGAAAGCCCGCCCATCACCTCGGGGCAGATGCGCACCACTTCGCAGTTGTTGCGCTCAAGGAAGGCCTGCACCGCGGCGGAGGGCTTCGAGCGTCCGTCGAAGCGGCAAGGAACGCCCAGCAGGCACGCGCTTACTGCGACTTTCATGCGTTCCATGTGCGAACCTTCCTTTCTGCGATGGACAATGGTGCCGGAGGCCTCGAGGCCAACCCGAGCCCGAACATGCAAAAAGGCCCGCCGATTGGCGAGCCTTAAAGTAATTGGTGGAGCATAGGGGGATCGAACCCCTGACCTCATGGCTGCCAGCCATGCGCTCTCCCAGCTGAGCTAATGCCCCGTAAGTGCGTTGACTATATTAACCAAGCCCGCCGGCCAGATCAAGAAGAAATTTCGCCGATTGGGAAAAATTTCCTGAAGCCGCAGGTCAGCCTAAACAACCGGAACCGGGGAGCCCTGGCCTTCGATCTTGCGGGAAGCGTAGAAGGTGCACTCGTCGAACACGTCGCGGATAGACTCCTTGCCGTCGATGAACGGCAGGTCGATGAACTCGCGCACCGAGGCAACCAACTCGCTGCAATCGGTGAAATGGCCCTTGTCGTTCAGCGCGTTGGTGTCCTGCGCGCGCCAGTAGATATCGTTGGCATCGGTAAGGTAGTACGTGAGCTCGCGGCACTGCATGTAGGCGTTATGCTCCTTCACCAGGTACAACGTAAGCTCGTCGACGTTCTTCAGCTCCACAGCTTCGGTGGACATCCTACCCATATTTCCTCCCTTTCTTGGGGGACGCGGTTTTCCGTACCCCCGATGATAGACAAATTTAGCCTGCCTGCCCAAGCGGTTACCGCCCAGTTATCCTTCGCGGCGGCAGCCGCACAGGGCAGGCGCAGTGTTGCATTAGTTCTTCTTCGACGGATCCTTACGGCGCACGCGAAGGATATCGCGCGGGTACAGCCGGAACGGAACCGTGAACGCGTAGGGCGCCATGGCCTTGCAGGCAACCTCCGCCGGAACCTCGTCAGTGCCGTACACCTCGGCCAAGCCCTGCACCGTAAGCGTGCGGATGGGCATATGCGGGCTCAGCACCTCTAGCGTGTCGCCCTGGTAGAAGCGGTTGCGGCACTTCGCCTGCACGCGCCATTGGCCCGAATCCGTACCTGCCGGTTCACAGGAGACCACTTCGCCCACCCAATCGCACAGCTGCACGTACACGTCGTTGCCGGTAGTCTGCTCGGCATTGCCGAAATAGAATCCCGTCGAATACGGACGGTGCGAGATTATTCCCAGCTCGGGCTCCCACGCAGAAGCCGGCTCGCCATCCAGCACGTGGCGATAGGCGTTCACCACTGTGGCCACGTAGAAGGCCTTCTTCACGCGGCCTTCTATCTTCACGGAGGTAACGCCCGCTTCCGCCAACTCGCCCAGGTGGGCCAGCATGTTCAGATCCTTGGAGTTCATAAGGTACGTGCCCTGCTCGTCTTCGGCGATACCGAACTCCTCGTTGGGGCGCGACGTTTCCTTCAGCTGGTACTCCCAGCGGCACGGCTGCGTGCACTGCCCCTTGTTAGCATGGCGACCGGTAAGGTAGTCGCTGATAAGGCAGCGGCCGGAAACGGCCATGCACATGGCGCCGTGCACGAACACCTCTATCTCCATGTCGGCGGGAATCTGGCGACGCAGCTGGGCAATCTCGGCCAGCGACATCTCGCGAGCGCACACGATGCGCCGCGCGCCCAGCTTGTACCACATAAGGGCCGCCTGGGCGTTGGAAACCGAGGCCTGAGTGGAAACATGGATGGCAAGCGAGGGCGCATGTTGCTGCAGCACCGCCATCACACCCAAGTCGCTGACGATGGAGGCATCGGCGCCGGCGGCTTCCATGGCGCGCGCATAGGCCGGCAATGCCTCCAGGTCCTCGTCGTGGGCATAGGCGTTGCAGGTAACATACACGCGCGCCCCGGCCTCGTGCGCCAAGGCCACAGCTTGCGGCAGATCTTCCAGCGAGAAGTTGGCCGCACGCGCGCGCAGGCCGAAGCGGTCGCACGAAAGGTACACCGCATCGGCCCCGAAATGGA
>CAVHGQ010000013.1:0-9647 GCA_963635335.1 Candidatus Melainabacteria bacterium
ACTGCTGGCGAATGGGTGGTGACAAAAGAGGCAACCGAAAGCCAATCAGGCACAAAAACCCTTTACTGCTCTGTGTGCGGTGCGGCTATGAAAACCGAGACATTTACATTGTCTGCTGAGGAAATAAGGGCGAACTTTATATCGGGTTGTGAAAGCTATTCGTATGAGGATCTCATGCGTGACCCGACGGCCATCAAGGGTTCAAAGGTTTCATTGCGCGGCAAGGTCGTCCAAGTTCAAACGGGCACGTCCGGGTATACCCTCCGAGTGGAGATAACACAGGGGAGCTACGGTATATGGAACGATGACATAATGGTCAGCTACTCCAAGCCATCTGGATCGCCGAATATTATGGAAAAAGATATTGTTGACATTTATGGAACGGCTTCCGGAACGGTCGAATATACCACTGTGCTTGGCGCTAAGCGTACTGTCCCGTTGGTCAATGCAAAGTATGTTGATATCGAGTGAGCCTATATCGTCTCGAAACGCCCTTTCTCCAAAGTGAAGGGTGAGGTGATTGGGCAAACCAGGTAAGGCAAAGAGGGGGCAGCTCATAACGAACTGCCCCCTCGTGTTGTGGGCTCAAGCCGTCCTGTTGCATGCCGGATGTCGCTTGGCCGAACTCGTATGTTCCCTTACAGCCTGCTGAGCACGGTGCGCTTGATGGCTCGCTTGCGCAGGATGCGTTGCGCTCCTAGTGCGGCTGCGCAGGTTGCCGCCAGCATCGCTGTCAGGTTCAGCGCCGTGCTGGGGTTGGCAAGGTCTTCCGTCTTCGGGAGCTTGCTGGCGATTGCCTCGGCAACGGCCTCGTTGACGGTCTGCACCTTGTTGGTGGACTGCACCACCGAGTCCTTGTCGTAATCGTGCAGCTCAAGGTCGCGGTGCGTGTCGATATCGGTGTCGTTCCAAAGGTCAACATCGCCGGGGTCGAGCGCCGTTTCTGTTGCCTGCATGGTGAGCACCGCCGGGGCATAGGCTACCTCGGTCTGGCCCTCGGTATGGGTGAGCCCGGTGGCTTCCTGCAGGTCGAAGGAATCGCGCTGTTCGCCCAGCTCGGTAAGGTCGTGCGCATCGTAGCGCTCGGAGCGCTTCCAATCCAGGGAATCCTGCGGGCGGGTGGTGAACCCTTCCTCGACGCGCCCATGCTCGAAGGCGAATGCGGTGATGTACTCGCCTTCCTGCAGGTTCAGGTCCGCCACCTTCAGCTCGTCGGGCTCGAGGGTGGAAACGTTCGTTTTCCAAACCTGCCAACCAGTAAAGTCGTGGATGCGCTTGTTGGTGGGGTTGGCGTCGCTGTGGGGATTGGTGGAGCAGGCGTTCACCGTGATGCCGTTGTTGCCCTTGTCAGAGTCTTGGGTGCCGTTGCCACTCTGGTTGGAGCCCTCTGCCTGGCTGGACGTGCTTCCCTGGTCTGCCGAGCCGGAGCTTGTCGAGCTGTCTGTTGCGGAAGCCGCAGCTGCGGTCCCCTCGTTGTCTGTTGTGCTGGACGCGTTTGCGCCGTTGCCGGAGTCGGAAGCCCCGTCGCCGCTGCCACCTGCACCCGCGCCATCGGACGAACCTTCGCTGCCCTGCTCGGCTGCGGCCTTCGCATCGCGCTCGTCGTCGAGGTTGGTGCGGTACCACACGTTCATCTTGCCGTCGTAGTCCTCGAAGCTCACCGGGGTGGTAAGGCTCACCAGGTTGGCAAGGCCCTCTTTCGCGCAGGTGAGCGTGTCGGTCATGGTGAACTCGTCAACCCAGGTGTTGGAAGTGGAGCGGTAGTCGATGGTGTAGAAGTAGGTGCCGTCATCGCCCAGCAGCGTTTCGCGCTTGTCCACCTCGCCGGAAATCTCCAGCTTCTTATAGCTGTTGTCCACCGTGCCCATATCCAGCGTGGTGTTGTTCCGGCTGATGGTGACTGTGAAATGCGCCAGCTCGGCTACGCCTTCGTTGGCCTGGCATGGCTGTTCGTCGATGTCGTAGGTGTCGTAGGGGAGCGCTCCCAGCGAATCGTCCACGTTCGCGGTAGAGCCCTTCGCGTCCTTCTCGAACCAGATGCCGTCCGAAGAGCTTTCGCCGGCGTTGGTGCGCTGCGAATGCGGCGTCCAGCTTGCGGCGGTGCTTGCCATGCCGTTCTCGTCGGTTACCAGCGTGTGCGATTCGCCCGTGGTGCGCGAAGTGATGGTGAAGGGCACGTTGGCCAGGCGCTCCATGCTGCCGTCCTTTGCCTTGGTGAAGGAAAGGTCGCCGCGGATCACCTGCTCGCTCAGGCCGACTGTTTCCCAATCCTGGATGTGCTCGGCGGCGCCCGAGGCGGAAAGCCCCACTACCACGGGAGTGCTGTTCAGCAGGTACCCCGTGGGTGCCTGGACTTCCTCTATCACCACGCAGCCAAGGGGCAGTACGATGTTGCCCTGCGTGTCGCGGTAGAACTCGTCGCCCTCAACCAAGTGGTCCTGGTCCAGCTTCACGTTGCCGTCCGCATCGCTTTTCAGCAGCCAGGTGCGCTTCGGCTCTCCCAGGGAAGCGGCAACGCTCTTCGCGCGCTGGGCGTCTTCGGCTCCCAGCAGGCCAAGGGCGCTGCTGGCGGCTCCCGCCTCAGCTGGGTCTTTGTCGTAGTAACTCAGTCGGTAGCGCGCATCTTCCAAGGTTGCGGCGCCCATGGGGTAGGGCGTTGCCGTTTCGGCGTCCTTCTTCTGGCCGGCAATGGTTATAAGCGAGCACTGCGGCGCATCAGCCACCTTGGCGGTTGCCGTCTGCCCTGATTCGACAATGGCGCTGACATCCTGGGCAAGGGCGTAGCCCTTCGGTGCCTTTTCCTCGTGGATGGTGTAGATGCCTACCGGCAGAAGCGAGCTTCTGGCGGTTTTGCCGCTGGCGTCGGTGGAAAGCTCTGCCACGCGCGTGCCTTCCTGGTTGTACACGCCGAACACGCTGCCCTCAAGGCTGTAGCAGCTGTTGTTGTCGCTGATGCCGGGGTTCAGGGTGCCCTTATTTATCTCCAGGTAGCCGCCGAAGCTCTTCTTGATAACGGCCTGCATATATACCGTCTGGTAGCCGATAAGCCCCAGGTTGTTGCGCGGGCCGCCGGGCGTGGCGGCGTCGGGTGGGGTGATGTTCACGTCGTAGACAACCTCGCCGGCCTCGACGTTAACTTCCTTCAGCGTTGCCGTATAGTCTGCCCATACGTAGGAGGGCGCGGCGGCGCTGGGCAGCGAGCACGACCCAGTGCCCGAATATCCTTCCAGCCCGCCAGTGAACCCGGAAACGCTGAACTGGGCGGGGTGCACGCTCCAGGTGGCGCCGATGTAGCACCGCCCCGAAAAGCTCTTCTCTATGCCCTCGGTGGGATCGGTGGGTTCCACCTTCGAGGGGTCGGAGACGCGGAACTGCGCATACACGCTGGTAGAGCTTTTAACGGGTGCTTGGAAATCGAAGGCCTGGTTGGTGGTGGCATCCACCCAGCGCACGAATTCCCAGCCTTCCTTGGAAGGCACCGTGGGTTCGCTGCCATAGGCCTGCGCGAATGACTTGCCCTTGGGGACGCTTACGGAAAGGTCCTTCGTCTTGCCGTCGTTGAACGAAACGGCAACCTGGTAATCGGCGGCAACGAAGGTACCTGTTACCGTGATGCTCTTGGTCACCGGCGTGCTAAGCCAGTCGAATTCCTTGCCGTCTTCGGTGTGCCAGGTTATCTTCAGGCCTTCTTCTTGCTTCTGCTCCACTAGCGACGCTAAGGGCTGTGCGCCGCTGGAATCGGTCATGAAGCAGGGGTCGGCCTTTACCGGCTGCCCCAAGGTGAAGTCGGTGCCTGAAGTTAGCGTTGGCAGCGTGCCGCTGTAGCCCTCTACTTTGATAGTGATGAGTGCCGGATCGGCTTTGTCGGCCTGCGCCTGGGCGAAGCGGGGAAGGGTGGCGGCCGCCACAAGTGCCACTATCGCGAACAGCGCGAATGCCAAGTGCAGGGCTTTGTGCGTGCGGACAGCGGCAGCTCCGTGGGCGCTGGCGGCCGTTGCATCTCGGGGATCCCCGCCCGACGCACCGTTCGTGCGCATGCCCGATGCATCACGGGCGAGGCTGTTCGCGGCGGCCATCACGTTGGCGTCGCCGACCGCTCGCTCCTGCCGCCTAGCTCCGCCCGCTCGCTCTCGCCATCCAGCGCCCCCGCTTTTCTGCGGCTTCCCATCGTTGCTTTCCGCCCCTGTTGCGGCTTTTCTCCTTCCGCGGGCGGGCGTCCCTTTCTTCGACCATCGGGCCATGACTGCCTCCTTTTCCTTGTTCCATTCCCCGCAAGCGTGACAGGCGTTCCTTAAACAGAAGGGAAGGGGATGCGAAAGAGAGTGCAAACCAATGCGAAAAAATGTCCAAACGAATGCGAAAACCCGAATCCCGGCACGTTGCTGGGAATTAGATCGGGACTGAATGACAGACCTCCCTTCCAGAAAACAGTGCATCTCACCAGGCGCTCTGCGGCGCTGCTTGTTAAATCCCCGAATTCTTAGGGAAATTCGCAAATTTATTGTTGACATTACCTACAGACTTAGTAGGATTTGAGTCAAGAGAAGGGATCGATGCAACGGACATCGGGTTTGCCCGCAAGGTTGCGGGCGGAAAGAAGGAATCATGGCAGTCTACTCAAGCGTATCCGAGCTTATCGGCAACACTCCGCTGGTGGAGCTTTCCAACTACGAGAAGAACCACGACCTGAAGGCAACCATCATCGGCAAGGTCGAGCTGTTCAACCCCGCCGGCTCTATCAAGGACCGCATCGCCAAGGCCATGGTGGACCAGGCCGTAGCCGACGGCAAGGTGAACGACGAGACTGTCTTCATCGAGCCCACTTCCGGCAACACCGGCATTGGCCTTGCCGCCATCGCCGCAGCTCGTGGCAACCGCATCATCATCACCATGCCCGAAACCATGTCCATCGAGCGCCGCAACCTCATGAAGGCCTACGGCGCCGAGCTGGTGCTCACCGACGGCGCCAAGGGCATGAAGGGCGCCATCGCCCGCGCCGCCGAGCTGGCAGAGGAAATCCCCAACTCCTTCATCCCCAGCCAGTTCACCAACCCTGCCAACCCCGCCATCCACGAGGCAACCACCGGCCCCGAGATCTGGGAGGCAACCGAGGGGAAGGTAGACATCTTCGTTGCCGGCGTTGGCACGGGCGGCACGGTTTCCGGCACGGGCGCCTACCTTAAGAAGCAGAACCCCGACATCAAGGTCGTGGCCGTAGAGCCCGCTGGTTCCCCGGTGCTTTCCGAAGGTCACCCCGGTGCTCACAAGATCCAGGGTATCGGCGCTGGATTCGTTCCTGATACACTGAACACCGACATCTACGACGAGGTTGTCACCATCGCCGACGAAGAGGCGTTCGAGGCCGGCCGCGAGCTTGCCGCCAAGGACGGACTGCTGGTGGGCATTTCCTCCGGTGCCGCAGTTGCCGCTGCAACCAAGCTGGCCCAGCGCCCCGAAAACGCCGGCAAGACCATCGTTGCCATCTTGCCCGACACCGGCGAGCGCTACCTTTCCACGGCGATGTTCAACTTCGAATAAGACGGAAGCTGCCGTGCCGCGGCGTGCGGCCGGTGCAAACTGGAGCGAGGCATTCATGTCCTACGAGCAAGAGAATCGCAAGGCCATCGTCGCCTACTTCAACGAGGGCGCGAAGGGGGCAAAACCCCTTGGCGCCCTTGGCGTTGAGGTAGAGCATTTCGTGGTAACCAGCGCCGAATGCGCCCCCGTTCCCTACCAGGGCGCAGAAGGCCGCCTCGGCGTGCGCGACGTGCTCACGTTTTTGGCAAGCCATTACCCCCAGAAGTCGTTCGGCAAGGACGGCGACCTTATCGGCCTGGCATCCGAGGAAGCTTCCATCACGTTGGAGCCCGCCGCCCAGCTGGAGATCAGCATCGCGCCCTATTCGTCGATCGCCCGGATCCTTCAGGCTTACCAGGGATTCCGCTCGCTGGTGGACCCGTTTCTGGCCGAACATGGTTGCAAGCTGTTCGTTGCGGGCTACCATCCCACGGCCAAGGCGCTGGACCTGCCGCTTATTCCCAAGCAGCGCTACCGCTTTATGAACGAGTACTTCCAGGCCATTGGAACGCACGGCGAGCGCATGATGCGCGCCTCGGCTTCCACCCAGGTCTCGGTTGATTTCCGCGACGAGGCGGATGCTATCCGCAAGATGCGCGTTGCCCAGGCGCTTGCGCCCATCCTGTGCGCCATGACCAGCAACACCCCGGTGTTCGAGGGGGAGCCTGCAAAGCCCCTGGCCCGCTTCGCCCTTTGGCGCGAGGTGGACAACGACCGCTGCGGCTCGGTGCCGGGGCTGTTCGAGCCGGGCTTCGGCTTCGAAGAATACGCGGATTGGATCCTGCGCACCTGCCCCATATTCGTAACACGCCCGGCCGCGGCCCAGCCCGACGGCGAGAGCCTGCGCCCGGTGTTCGGGAAATCCGCCTACGAGGCCTACGGCGATGCCCCCATGACCGAAGCGGACGTGGAGCATGCGCTTTCCATGTTCTGGCCCGATGTGCGCCTGAAGCGCTTCGTGGAGATCCGCCCGGCCGATTCCCTGCCCGCTGAATACATGGCCGGGTACGCCGCGCTCATCAAAGGCCTGTTCTATTCCGAGAAGGCGTTGGCCAGCATCGAGTGCGCATTCGGCGTTGAACAGGGTGTATGGCCGCTCACCGACGAAAGCGCCGATGCGGCGTTGGCGGCGATCCAGGAAAAGGGGAGCGGCGCCCTTATCTCTGGCAAGACGCTTGCGGCTTGGGAGGGCTTCCTTTTCGAGCTTGCGGCAGAAACGCTGCCCGAAGAAGAGCAGGAATATCTTGCTGCCCTGGCCGAACGCGTACGCGATGGGCGCTAGCCCGTTGGCCGTGCGTGCTACTATGGGAAACGCTGTGATCGAAACGACGGCAAGGCGCTCAACCGCCTTGCCCTGGGAAACCGGGAGGAACCTATGAAGATATCCACCAAGGGGCTCTACGCTGTGCGCTTCATGGTGTTCTTGGCTCAGAAGGGCAATGGTTCGTCGCCGGTTCCGCTGAAGGAGATCTCCGATTCCACCGGCATCTCCCGCAAGTACCTGGAGCAGATCGCCTCCAGCTTGGCTGCGGCGCAGCTGGTGCGCTCTTCCCGCGGTGCGGCCGGCGGCTATCGTCTTTCCCGCTCGCCGCTGAACATCACCATCCTCGACGTGCTCACCGTTACCGAGGGCTCGCTTGCCCCGGTGGATTACCTGGACGAGCTTTCCGGCGAGGCCGGCCCGGGCGAAAGCCGCTACGAGGTGTTCATCTGGCGCGGCCTGCACGACCTTATCAAGGAATACCTGGGCGGCATCAGCCTGCAGGACGTGATCGACCGCTCTTCCCAGCTGGCCATAGACAGCTACTCCATTTAGCGGCAAACGGCCAGGTCATCGGCCATAAGTTCAACGGGCGCACTCGGAAGGTAGGGAAATGACGCAGCAAGCCAGCCATATGCCGGTAATCGGCATCGTTCCCTCGCAGAACCGCTCCGAGAAGATGGTGAGCTTCCCCGAGCGCTACGCCAACGCCATCGTCCATGCGGGTGGCGCGCCGCTTCTGCTGCCGCTTTCCAACAACCCGCATGTCTACGAAACCCTGTTCCCCCTTATCGATGGGTTCGTTCTTACCGGCGGTAACGACATCGATCCGGCCCGTTACGGCGCCATCCGCGACAGCGGCAAGATCACCGACCACACCCCCGAGCGCGAAGAGCTGGAATACCTCATCCTCAGCTACGCGTACCGCTTCGACGTGCCCCTTATGGGCATCTGCCGCGGCATGCAGATGATCAACGTGTGCCTGGGCGGCACCCTTTGGCGCGATTTGGACGACCAGTTCCCCGGCATCGTGCGCGAAGGCGTGAACGACAACTTGAGCAAGCTGCCGAAGCTGGTGCACTGGCAGCCGAAGCCCTACAGCGACCCCACCCACTTGGTGAAGATCGTTGAAGATTCCATTCTGGGGCGTTTGCTGGAAACGGACAATATCATGGTGAATTCCATGCACCACCAGGGCGTATGCGATCTCTCAACGCGCGTGCGCCCGGTTGCCTATGCCAGCGACGGGCTGGTAGAGGCCATCGAGGTGCGCGACCGCGATTTCATGCTGGGCGTGCAGTGGCACCCTGAGTTCTTCGCCGGCGGGCACCGCATGGCGCGCGTGTTCGAGGCGCTTATCGAGGCCGCTCGCCGCGGGCGCAGCAACGGCATGGAGCGCGGCAGCGTCGCCATAGAGAAAGACGAGGTCAGCCCGCTGCAAGGTCACTGGCCCGCCATCACCTTCGCCGATTGCATCTAAAGGCTGCATTCGCGCTCGGGCTCGCGACCCTACGCGTGCTGTGTCGGGCAATCGGCTCGCAGCCTGCTTTCGACCCGCGGCAGGTTCCACGCCACGCCGGGCATCTCGCTTGCGTCCGACCTTGTGCTCAGCTGAACGGTCAGCTCGCAGTCCGGCAAACTCCCTACGCGCGCATCTTCAGGAACAGGGCCATGCGCTGCTCCAGCTCCGTCAGCGAAATGCCCTGGGCTTGGCTTATGCGCACGAACAGGAAGCGCGCGTTTTCCTTCAGGTACAGCGACGCTTCGGCGGGGAACACATCTTCTACCAGCCGGCCTTCGCGGTACAGGTAGTCGATCACGCCGATCAGCCCGCTGATGGAGAACTCGATCATCACGCGCGAGTTCTCGGTAAGCTCTTCGCCCTCGTTGGGGCACAGGATGGCTTCCCACATCTTCGCCACGAGCGTTTTCACCTTAGTGCCCACGCACTCTTCGCCCGCCTGCTTCATCATCAGCCCGAAGCGCTGTATGCGCTGGGTAAGGCAGATGTCGCGCAGCGTGCGCTCCTCGTTGTTCAGCAGGCCGAACAGGTCGCGGGGCAGGCCGCCGGCGCTCAGCAGCTCTTCCTCGATGATGGCGTAGATCAGCGCGTCGAGCGAATCGAAGTGGTAGTAGAAGGTGCCGCGGTTGCAGTTGGCCTTCTGCGTGATCATGTTCACGGTTATGTGCTTGAGGTCGTTTTCCTCCAGCAGTTCCCAGAACGCTTCCTTGATGCGCTCGGTTGCGGTGGGCTCTGCTTGGTCTTTGCGGGGACGTGCCATGGTGGCTCCTTGAAGTCGAGGGTGGGCGTTCTTGGCGCGTTCGCTAAGACGTGCGGGGCTTGCGGGCGTTCATTATCAGCATCTGCAGGCGGTTCTCGATGTTCGCGAAGCTGACGTCGGGGTCGAAGTCGAGCGGCAGGATCTGCGCATCGGGGTACAGCTCCTTCAAGCGCTTCGATATGCCGCGGCCAACCACGTGGTTCGGCAGGCAGCCGAAGGGCTGCAGGATTACGAAGTTGCGGCAGCCGTGCTGGGCATGGTGCAGGATCTCGGCGGGGATGAGCACGCCCTCGCCGGCATCGAAGGTGTGGTGGATTATGGGGTCGCTGGCGCGCACCAGCTCGGGCATGCGCGTGGGCGGCTGGTACAGCGGGTGCGCCTGGGCAATCTTGTCGGTGGCGTTGTGCGCCAGGTTGAAGAACCCATCCGATATGGTGCTCATCAGCTTCTTGCCGAAGGGGCGGTGCACCTGGTATTCCTTCTGCTGCGCGTGCTGGTAGAAGTAGGTCTTGCGGATGACGTCGGTC
>CAVHGQ010000013.1:10369-15803 GCA_963635335.1 Candidatus Melainabacteria bacterium
GCGCTCTTTGCGGTCGGCCTTGGTGAACTTCTGGGGGTACGGGTCTTCCAGCTTTCCGCCCGATTCCTTGGCCAGCGCCAGGTCGAGCCGTGCTTCCATGGCCGCCGTGCAGGCCGCGCAGCCCTGGGGGTTGCAGGAGGCGCAGGCTGCGGTTTCGTTTTGGGTGGTGTTGGTTGCGTGGGGGCTGTCGGCCGAGTTGGCTTCGCCCTCTGTTGCGGCGCCGCCGCCTGCTTCGGCTGCGTTTCCTGCGTTGGCCTCGCTCTCCGAGCCAGCTGCATCGCTTGCGTTCATGCCGCTGACCTGGTCGCCCGCCACGGCACTTACACTGTCCAAAACCCCATCCTTGCCGGCAAGTTCCTTGGCACGGCGCTCGTTCACGGTCTCGATGAACGAGCGCACGCGGATGCCCAAAGGCCCGCGGATATCGCTTTCGTCCACCTTAAGCACCAGCGGGGTCTTGCTGCCCGTTTCCTTCATCAGGCGGATTATCTCGTCGGAAAGGTAGGCATCGTGGCCGCAGCCGAAGCTGACGATCTGCACGAACTCCATGTTGGGGCTCTGTGCGGCAAGCACGCAGGTGGAAAGCATGCGCGCGTGGAAGTTGTTCACCACGTCGATAAGGCTGTTCTTCAGCGACACCTCTTCGCCGCCTGGCACCGCATCGGCAGTGAGCACGGGGATGCCGCGCTCGGTGAACAGCGTGGGCAGGTCGTGGTTCACCAGCGTGTCGTTGTGGTAGGGACGCCCCGCCAGCACCACGGCGTAGGTGCCGTTGTTGCGCGCCTGCGCCAGCACTTCCGCTCCGCGTTCCTTTAGGGCGCGATGGAACGAATCCTGCGCAGCGCGCGCCTGCTCCAACGCGTTCTGCGTTGCGGCTTCGGAAATCTGGAACGTGTCCTTGAAGTACTTCTGCAGCTGAAGCGAGCAATCCTCTTCGGTGAACCAGTGGAACAGCGGGTTGTCGAAGGGAATCCCCCAGCGGCGTGAGGGGTTGTCCGAGTTCTGCACCACCAGCGGGTAGCCCTTCACTACGGCGCACATGGACTGGCTGTCCTTCGACGTATTTTCCGACGGCACGGTGGTAACGATGGGCATGAAGATGCGATCGACGCCCTGTTTGTGCAGGTCGCGCAGGTGCCCGTGCACCAGCTTCGCGGGAAAGCACACGGTGTCGGACGTCACGGCGGAAAGGCCGTTCTCGTAGATGGCGCGCGTGCTGGCGTGCGAGAGCTTCACGGTGAAGCCAAGGGCCTGCAGCAGCGTTTTCCAGAAGGGCATGGTGTCCCAGTTGGAAAGCACGCGCGGCATGCCGATGGTTATGCCCTGGCTGGGCGCTGCCGGTGTGCAGGGCCAGTCCTTGAACAGCAGCTGCTCGCGCTCGTCGTAGAGGTTGGGCACGCTGTCCTGCGCCTGCTTGGCGGCGAGCACCTGCTGGCGCACGGTGGCGTCCTTCGGGTCTCCTACCACTTCGCCGCGGGTGCAGCGGTTGCCGGTGATCCAGGACGTGCCGTTGGAAAACGTGATGCGCGTGCGGTTGCAGCGGTTGGCGCAGAACGGGCAGATAAGGTTGGTTTCCTGCTGGTAGTGGAAGTGCTCCACCTCGTCCCAGCCGATGAAGCTGCTGGAGGCGCCCGCGCCCGTGCTCGCGTTCCCGGCTACGGCCTGGCCGCTCCCCGAGCCGCCTTCCGCGTGCCTGGCTTCGGCATCCTCCTTCGCGATGAGCGCGATGCCGATGGCTCCCATCAGCCCGGGGTAGGGGGCACGGGTAACGGGGCGGCCCACGTACTGCTCGAAGGCGCACAGCACGGCGTCGTTCAGGAACGTGCCGCCCTGCACCACGATGTGGTTGCCCAGCTTGTCCAGGTTGGAAACGCGGATCACCTTGGTGAAGACGTTCTCGATGATGCTGCGGCACAGGCCCGCCATGATGTCGTCGGGGGTCTTGCCGTTCTTCTGCTCGGTAACGATGCTGCTGTTCATGAACACGGTGCAGCGGCTGCCCAGGTCGGCAGGTGCCTCGGAACGGAAGGCGGCGCCGGCGATTTCCCTGGTGGGGATGTTCAGCGTGCTGGCGAAGCTTTCCAGGAACGACCCGCATCCGCTCGAACAGGCCTCGTTCACCACCACATCGGTGATAACGTCGCCGTCGATCCAGATGGCCTTCATGTCCTGCCCGCCGATGTCCAGGATGAACGTGGCATCGGGCTCGAAGCGCTGTGCCGCATGGGCGTGCGCCACGGTTTCCACCTTGTGCACATCGGCTCCCAAGGCGCTGGCGAACAGCATCTCGCCGTAGCCGGTGGTGCCGCAGCCCGCCACCTCAAGCTCGCAGCCGGCCTGGGCGTAGCGCGCGTGCAAGTCGCGCAGGGCGCTCATGGCAACGTCCACCGGCTCGCCCTCGTTGGGGGCGTAGAACGAATCCACCAGGTTGCCCTCTTCATCGAGCAAGGCGAACTTGGTGGTGGTGCTTCCACAGTCCACGCCCAGGTATACGGTGAGCTTTTCGGGTAAATTTCCCTGCTCAAGAGCTGATTTCGCCGTTGGAAGAGCATGGCGGCGCTTGAACTGCTCGGCTTCCTGCGCGTTTGCGAAGAAGGGCTTGCCGGCGTATTCGCCCTGCGATGCGTCGTCGCCGCACGTGGCATCAACCACCACGATGTTGCCCGCTTCGAGCGTGGCGATGGCCTTGCCCAGGTCAAGCTCCGCCTTCTTGTCGGCGAACAGCCCCTCCAGGGAAAGTGCGGCGCCCACGGCCACGATGGTCTCGGGGTGCTCGGGGATGATGATGTCCTCCCCGCCCAGCTCCAGGCGCTCGGCGAACACCTTTATAAGGCGCGGGTTGAAGGTGAGCGGCCCGCCCTCGAACACGATGGGCGCCTCGATCTCCAAGCCCTGCGCCAACCCGCCGATGGTCTGTTTTGCTATGGCGTGGAAACTGGAAAGCGCGATGTCCTCCTTCGGCACGCCCTGGTTCAGCAGCGGCTGGATGTCGGTTTTCGCGTACACGCCGCAGCGCCCTGATATGTTGTGAACGGCCTGCCCCTGTTCGGCCAGGTCGTTGAAGCGTTCGGTGGGAACCTTCAGCAGCGTGCCAATCTCGTCGATGAAGGCACCCGTGCCGCCGGCGCAGCTGCCGTTCATGCGCATGTCGGCCACGTTCAGGGCTTTCGCCTTGTTGTCGAACTCGAAGAAGATCATCTTCGCGTCCTGGCCGCCCAGCTCGATGGCGGTGCGTGCGGTGGGGTAGAAGGCGCTTACGGCCAGCGAGTTCGCCACCACTTCCTGCACGTAGGGCAGCCCCAGCGCCTCGGCCAGTGCCGCGCCGCCCGAGCCACACAATGCCGCCCGCAGGGCAGCACCCCCGAATTGTTCTTGCAGCTCTTCCAGCAGGCCTTTCAGGCAAGCGGCCTGTTGGGCATGGTGGCGCACGTAGCGGCGCATAAGCACCTGGCGGGTGTGCGGTTCCATCACCGCGATCTTCGCGGTGGTCGAGCCCACGTCGATGCCTACGAGCAGCTGCTCGTTTGCGGGGGCGTTGCCGGTAAATGCAGTAGCGGTAGAACTCACGCGGTCTTCCTTCTTTATTAAACAAAACCCAGTCTTCGCTGGGCTGCCCCTAGCTTACCCAACAATGTGTTGAATAAAAATAGACAACATGCCGATTTCAACTGAAAAACCGTTTCGCACCATTTCCCCAACGCGCGTTCAGGCTGGGGCAAAGCCGATATAATCAAGGGCAGGGATCATTCAATCGAATAGGAGGGGTAACTATGGCTACCGATTTCGAAAAGGGCTTCCGCGACATCTTCCTGGCTGGCGTGGGCGCCATGGCCATCACGGGCGAAAAGGCCAAGGAAGTGCTCGACACCCTTATTGAGAAGGGCGGCGTCACCGTCGAGCAGGGCAAGGATATCAACCGCGAGCTTCAGCACAAGGCAACTGAAGCGGTTTCCCAGGTGCGCACGGAAAGCATCGCCGCTGCGATGAAGGCCATGAGCGCGGAAGAGCGTGCGGAGTTCGCCGCAACCGTTGCCAAGCTGGCTGCCGAGCCTGAAAAGGATGCCGAAGAGGCTCCGGCAGAGGAAAAGGCCGAATAACCTGCAACGTAAAGCGCGGCGAAGGGTCTGCTTCGCCGCGCTTCTTGCATCCTGAAAGCGGTTGCGACTGCCTGCTGCATCGGCGGCGGCCCGCCCGCTTCCACAACACCGTTTGCCAAAAGGAACCCGATGGACGAAAACACCCTGCTCAAGCACTTCTTCCAAGACCGTGCCGAGGTGGATCCCGACAAGCAGTTCGGGCTCAGCCGCAAAACGCGCTCGCGCCGCCTGCGCGAGATCATCGTGCTCATGCGCAAGCATCACGTCATGGACGGCCTCAGCCCTTCGCAGTTCCGCGATATCCTGGTTGACTTGGGGCCGAGCTTCATCAAGATCGGCCAGATGCTCTCGCTTCGTTCCGAGATCCTGCCGCAGGCCTACTGCGATGCGCTCTCGGAACTGCAGATGGACTGCGACCCCATGCCCTTCCAGGAAACGCTCGACACCCTGCAGGGCATCTACGGCGAAAAGTTCTCCCAGGTGTTCCAGGAAATCGACCCGAAGCCTCTGGGCAGCGCTTCCATGGCTCAGGTGCACAAGGCCGTGCTCGCCAACGGCGATGTGGTGGCGGTGAAGGTGCAGCGCCCCGGCGTGCGCGCCACTATGGCCCAGGACATCGACGTCATGCGCTCGGTTGCCAAGCACGCCTCCCGCTTCATGAAGGACAACCAGATGCTCGACCTGCGCGATGTGGTCGAAGAGCTGTGGAACACCTTCCTGGAGGAAACCGACTTCCTGAAAGAGGCGCGCAACCTCGAGGAATTCGCCCTGCTGAACAAGGACGTGGTGTACGTTTCCTGCCCCAAGCCGTACATGGAGTACTGCTCCGAGGAAGTGCTGGTGATGGAATACGTGGAGGGCATTTCTATCCGCGACACCAAGCGCCTGCTGGAAGCCGGCTACGACCTGGAGGAAATCGGCGTGAAGGTGCTGGACAACTACGCCACCCAGATCTTGGAGCACGGTTTCTTCCACGCCGACCCGCACCCGGGCAACATCTTCATCCATGAGGGCAAGGTCATCTACATCGACTTGGGCATCATGGGCCGCCTTTCCCTGCGTGACCGTGCGGGCTTCGGGCGCATCATCGAAGCGGTGGGCGAAAAGAACGCCAGCGCCCTGAAGGATGCCCTGATCACGTTCTCGGTCGCGCACGACATGAGCTCCATCGACCACCCGCGCTTCTTGGCCGAGCTGGACAACGTGCTGGACAGTTACGGCTCCACCGACGTGGCCGACATCGACATCGGCGCGCTGCTTTCCGACATCATGGTGCTCACGCGTCAGTGCAAGGTAACGCTGCCCGCCTCGGTAACGGCGGTTTCCCGCGGCATCGT
>CAVHGQ010000014.1:0-15487 GCA_963635335.1 Candidatus Melainabacteria bacterium
CAAACAACCGATTGCGGAGTTTTCAACCAACCGATTACGACGATTCTAACCAACCGATTGCGGAGTTTTCAACCAACCAATTGCGGAGTTTCTGACCAGCCGATTGCGGAATTTCTGACGGAAAAGTGGCATATTCGCCGCAAGAAATGCAGGAAAAAGTGGCATGTGCCTATTCTGAGCAGGGGATCCTCTGAACAAACGGTTTGCGCAGAAGAGCCTTAAGGAAGCATGAGCGCTTATGACTGCAAGGAGCTGCTTTCTTATAGCTATCTATATAATGCGTAGCTATAAGAAAGCCCTCTTTGGCGAGCCAAAGCGTCAGGATGCCCTACTGTCACATCGCCCAGAATCGCGGTACCTTGTTAGCCATCGGCATAAAAACCGTCACAAAGTATTAAAAGTCGTTAGAAGAAATTAAGCCAAAGCGAAAAAGTCCCTTGAAAAAAGTTTAGAATCTTCTATAAAGTCGCTTGAAAAAGTTACATAAGCGCAGTTGGAGGCTTGAATCATGCTCAGGCGTAAAATAATCGATCAATTGGCCGCCTGGAAAACAGACCCCGACCGTAAGCCGATCATACTCAAGGGCTGCAGACAGTGCGGCAAAACCTTTGCTGTGCTCCAGTTCGCACGCGAGAACTATGAGAATGTTGTCTATCTCAACTTTTTTCAGAACGCTAAGGCCAAAGAAGTGTTCGCGGACTCTCTCGACGTTGACTATCTTACGATGATGATATCAGCGCTCCTGGGCCCACAAACCCGCTTCGTTCCCGGCAAGACCGCCATTGTCCTCGATGAGATCCAAGAGTGCCCCCAAGCGCGCACCGCTCTCAAATTCTTCTGCGTCGATGGACGCTACGACATTATCGGCACAGGCTCGCTGCTCGGCGTTTCCGGCTATGGGGCAACTCCCGCATCGGTTCCCGTAGGTTACGAGACTGTTGTCGACATGCATCCGCTCGATTTCGAGGAGTTCTGCTGGGCTTGCGGCATCAACGAGCAATTGATTGACTTGCTGCGCGGGTGCTTGGAGGAAACATCCTCAACGGCAGCTTGCACAGCTACAAGGGAGCCATCTTCGAGAACCTCATCGCCGATGTTTTCTCGAAGATGGGACGGAAGCTCTATTACTTCCATAAGGACTCGGGGCTTGAACTGGACTTCGTGATCCGTTACAAAGGCCGCTGTGTACCAGTCGAGGTCAAGGCAAACGACGGCAACGCCAAAAGTCTTAAGACCGTCCTCAAGCATCCCGAAAAGTATCACGTGGAAAACGCGATCAAGCTCGCAGATCTTAATGTGGGGCGCAGCGGGCCAGTCCTGACCCTGCCGCTCTATATGGCTTTCCTGCTGGACGAAGCCTAAGGCGCAGACGTACAGCCCTCGATCTTTTTCCGCAGAACCAGAAGCTCAGCAACAAATCCTTAAGGAAGCATGGGCGCTTATGACTACAAGGAGCGTCAGAACGCCCTCTCTGCCGTGTCGGCCGAACCGCGGCTGCCGATTGGCTGCGCCTGCTCGCTATTCCTGCCCGCGAAGATCCAGGTAGGCGCCGGTTTGGCGGCCCCAGAGGTGGGCGTATTCCCCGCCCTG
Source organism: Candidatus Melainabacteria bacterium (assembly GCA_963635335.1). Classification (GTDB taxonomy): domain Bacteria; phylum Actinomycetota; class Coriobacteriia; order Coriobacteriales; family Eggerthellaceae; genus Anaerotardibacter. The sequence continues at coordinate 1,591 of CAVHGQ010000014.1, forward strand.
CTCTACCAGCTGGGCATGCGGGCCGTCTTCCACGATCTTGCCGCCGTCCAGCACCACGATGCGATCGAGGTTGGCCACCGTGGAAAGGCGATGCGCCACCACGATGCAGGTGCGCCCGCGCATCAGCGTTTCCAGCGCGTCCTGCACCAGCTTCTCGCTCTCGGAATCCAGCGCGCTGGTGGCCTCGTCCAGCACCAGCACGGGGCAGTCGGCCAGCAGGGCACGAGCGATGGCTATGCGCTGGCGCTGGCCGCCCGAAAGCTTCACGCCGCGTTCGCCCGTAACCGTATCGAATCCCTGCGGCAGGCGCTCGATGAACTCCAGCGCATTGGCCTGCGCGGCAGCCCGGCGAACCTCTTCCCTGCTTGCATCGGGCCGGCCGTAGGAAATATTCTCGGCGATGGTGCGGTGGAACAGCAGCGCCTCTTGCGGCACGTAGGCAATCTGGCGGCGCAGGCTCTGCTGGGTGCAGTCGGCGATGTTCTGCCCATCCACCAGGATGCTGCCTTCCTGGATGTCGGAAAGGCGCAGCAGAAGCTTGGTCAACGTGGTTTTGCCCGCGCCGCTCATACCCACCAAACCAACCCGCTGGCCTGCGGGAATGCTAAGGCAGAACTTGTCGAACACCTGCGTGCGCGTATTGCCGTCGGTGTAGAAGAAGTCGATGTCCTTGAACTGGATGGCGCCTTCGGTCACCTCCAGGTCGGGCGCGCCGGGCTTGTCGTCCACCAGGCGCGGCTCGTCCAGCACGGCCGTCATGCCGCTGGCATCGCCGAAGGCGCGGTTGAAGCGCTGCAGGCCGTTGTTGATGAAGTTGAACTGGTTGGTGATGGTGTACGTATAGGTGAACATCAGTACCAGCGTGCCGGGCGTGATGCCGAACCACGCATTGCCGCCGGCGATGAACACGGCCACCACGCTCATGATAACCACGGTGATGCATGCGGTTATGATGCCGCGGGTAAGCGATGCCCACATGCGCTTGGAATCGCGCAGCACCACTTCCCTGTTGGCGGCGTCGAACAGCCCGCGCTCGTAATCTTCGCGGCCGTAGGTTTTCACCGCCAGGATGTTCGCCACCGAATCGGAAAGCTCGCCGGAAAGGTTGTTCTGCGCGCCGGCGGCTTTCTCGTTCAGCGACAGGATGCGCTTGTACATGTAGTACGAAACGCTGGCGTAGATAACCAGCAGCAGCATGAGGATGGCCACGTACAGCGGCACGCGCGGCGCCAATATTCCGCAGGTGAACACGATGGAGCACAGCACCGGCATGAACGGGAAGTTGATGGTCTCGATTATCTGGTTGTAGGCGCTCATGAACTTGGAGGTTTGGCTTACCAGCGTGCCGCCGAAGCGGTTGGAATGGAAGCTCATGCTCTGGTTGCACAGCGCATCGAAGCTCATGGTTGCCAGGTCGTAGCTTGCGGCTATTTCCAGCTTGTACAGCGTGTAGTCCTGCAGCTTGCTGGCCGCCTGCCCGAACACGTTGATGAGTATGAGCGCCAGCACGAACGGCCCGTAGGTGGCGAACACCTGGCCGGCCTCCACCGGCTGGGCGCTTACCTTGTCCACGATAAGGCTCATAACGTACGGGTTGCCGTAGGTAAGCAGCGCCACGAAGGCGAACGTGCTGAACATCAGCCCGAAGAAGTAGCCCTTGTGGTTCCTGGTTACCTGCCAGTAGAAGTGCAGCGTGCGGCGCGTGGTGGATTGTTTCCTAGGCCTGCCCATGAAGCTCCAGGTACGCGCGCCCCAGGCTGATGAAGGCCTCGCGCTCCAGCGATTCGCCGCGCGCCTTGGCCGAAACGCCGGCGCGGGCAAGCACATCGGGGATGTTGGCCAGCATAAGGCCGTCGGCGGTGGCCGGGTTGCTGAAATAGGTTTTCATGGAGTTGGCGATGGTCTTGCGGCGCGTGGCGAAGGCGGCATCGGCCATGGTCATGGCGGCCTGGCGCAGGCTGCCTTCCAGCTGGTCGGAGCGGCGGTCCATGCGGATAACGGCGCTCTTCACGCGCGGCGGCGGGAAGAAGTTGCCCTCCGAAACGGCGAAGCGGCCATGGTATTCGGCCAGCAAGCCCAGCTTAACCGTGTAGGCGCCGTAGTTCTTGGTGCCCACCTTGGCGCACATACGGTCGGCCACTTCGGCCTGCACCATAACGGTTTGGCTCTGCAGGCTCTCGTAGCGCTCGAAGAAGTCGAGGATGATGGTGGCGGCCACCGCATAGGGCAGGTTCGACACCAGCTTGTTCGGAGCGAAGGGAACCCGGTCGGGCGAAACGGCCAGGGCATCGCCGGGGATAAGCGTGAAGCGGCTTTCCCATTCAGCGCAGGTTTCCGCCAACACAGCGGGCAGGTCGGCGTCCATCTCGATGGAGGCAACCTTGCCGGCGCGCTGCAGCAGCGCCACGGTAAGCGTGCCGATGCCCGGGCCCACTTCCAGAACGTTGTCGGCCGGGCACAGCTCGGCCAGGTTGCAGATCTTTTCCACCACCCCATCGTTGATAAGGAAGTGCTGGCCCAAGGCCTTCTTCGTCATAAGGCCGTGCGCTTCGAGCACGGCACGGGTTTCCGAAACGGAAGCCAAGTAAGAGAGCTTGCCCACTAGGCACCCCACTTTCCCAAACAATCAGGGCGGATAGTCTTAAGCCCCACCAGGGGCACCACCTCGTCGATGGCGAAGCCTGCCAGTGCCATGCTGGAGCGCACGGTTGCCACCAGCGGCTCGAAGCCATGCGGATCGCCACCGTCGCCCACCACGAACAGGGTGAGCGGGCGCTTTTCCGCCGGCGGCAGGCCGGTGCGCTTGCGCTTCAAGTACTCCCAGAAATACGGCTGCATGCGGTCCAGCACGGCCTTCGCCTGCGATGGTGCGCCCGCGAAGTAGATGGGTATGACCATCAGCACATGCTGCGCCCGTTCCAACTGGGTCAGAAGACCCGTCATATCGTCTTCGTAGATGCAGGTACCCGCCGTTTCGCAGAAGGCACAGCCGTTGCAGCCTTCCACCTGGGCGGTGGCCACCTCGAACAGCTCGCATTCATCCTGCGGGCAGGTGCGCTCCAGGTGCGCGGTAAGCAGGCGCACCACCCGGGCGCATTTGCCGTTGATGCGCGGGCTGCCGTTGATGATGAGCCACGTGCCCATGGGTGCCTACCCTTGCAGGCGCGCGTACTCGGCGCGCTGCCATTGGGTGGGTTCGCGGTTCAGCAGGCCCAGGGCGTTATCGTACATCTGGGCAAGCAGGGCTTCGCGCTGATCTGCCGTTTCGCAGCCCAGCACTTCCAGCAGCTTCTGTGCGGTGAACACCACGTGCGCCGGACCGCAATCCACCCCGCGCATAGGCTCGGGCGTCATGTACGGGCTGTCGGTTTCGGTGAGCAGGCGGGCATGCGGCACCTTCACGGCAGCGGCGCGTACCTCGTCGGCCTTCTTGAAGGTGACAGGGCCGCCGTAGGCGATGTAACAGCCATGCTGCGCCCACGGCTCCAACGCCTGTTCGTCCAGGTTGAAGCAGTGCAGCAGCACGCCCGCTTCGGGAAAGCCCTCTTCCTCTAAGATGGCCAAGCCTTCATCGTGCGCCTCGCGCATGTGTAGGATAAGCGGCAGGCCCGCCAGCTTCGCCAGCTGGATTTGCCGGCGAAACACCCCGCGCTGAGCCGCTCGGGGCGAAAGGTCGTAGTGGTAGTCCAGCCCCACCTCGCCCAGGGCGCACACCCGCGGGTCGGCCAGGCGGCGCAGCATCAGGCGCTCCATATGCGTGTCCCACAGGCGGGCATTGTGGGGATGCACGCCCACCGCAATGCGCAGCTGCGGAATGCGGGACGCATATTCGCCCAGGCCGGCGGCATCAAGCTCGGCACGCGCGCCGGAAGCCCACTGCTCCAGCTGCTCGAAGGTGGGCTGCGAGCCGTCGTAGCCGGGCTGGAATGCGCCTTGTTCCCCAGGCTCGCCTTCCGCTCCGTCTTCGCCTTCGCCCAAGCCATCGGCAGGGTCGCACATGGCGCACACGAAGCGCACGTTGTGGTAGGCGCATCGAGCCAGCTCGGCGGCGGGGTTCTTCAGCATCTGCAGGTGCGCGTGCGTGTCGGCTACCGGGCCTTCAAGCACGGGCGCTTCAACCTCGCGGTACTTGTGGTGCTTGCGCTTCTGGAAAAAGGAAACGCTGAACGCCCCCTCCTCAACGAAGGCGGCGTTCAGCGATTGATCTTGGGCTTCGGCTGGCATCCGACAGGCCGTTTCGGCTACTCGATGGAAAGGTCGATGGCGTCCGCGTCCAGGCGGGGGAACAGCGGGTCGCCCACGGAAACGGCGCTGCCGGCCTGAAGCTGGCCCCAGGCGGTTGCGCCCTCGATATCGGTGACAGCGGTGATGTCGCCCAGGCTCAGGCGACGGAACACCTCGGCAGAGGTGCGGGGCATGAACGGCGCCATGTACAGCGCGATGATGCGGATGGCCTCCAGCGCGTTGTAGATAACGGCAGCCAGCTCACCTGCGGTTTCCTCGCTCTTGGCCAGGTTCCACGGAGCCGATTCCTCCACGTACAGGTTCACGCGGCCGGCAAGCTTCTGTACCGCGGCGGCGGCACCGGTGAAGTCCACCTTGGCCATGCAGGCATCGTATTCGGCGTACAGCTCGTCGGAGATCTGGCGCAGCGGGTTCTGCTCGGCGCCGGCGGGGGCGGCGGGAACCTTACCCTCGAAGTACTTCTTGGTCATGTTGAACACGCGGCTGCACAGGTTGCCCCAGGTGTTCGCCAAATCGGCGTTGTACACCTGCACCATGCGCTCGATGGAGATGGAGCCGTCGTGGCCGAACTGCACGTCGGAAAGGAAGTAGTAGCGGTAGGCGTCCACGCCGAAGGCGCGCACCAGGTCGGCGGGCTTCACGGCGTTGCCCTTCGACTTCGACATCTTCTCGCCCTTGGTAAGCAGGAAGCCGTGGCCGAACACGGTGTGGGTAACGGGCAGACCGGCTGCCATGAGCATGGCCGGCCAGATAACGCAGTGGAAGCGCGTGATGTCCTTGCCCACGAAGTGGTACTGCATGGGCCAGCGCTGCTCGAACTCGCCTTCGCGCTCGGGGTCGCCGTAGCCGATGCCGGTGAAGTACGCCAGCAGGGCGTCGGCCCACACGTAGGCCACGTGGCCCTCGTCGAACGGCAGCGGAACGCCCCAGTCGAACGTGGAGCGGGAAATGGAAAGGTCCTTCAGGCCGCTCTTCACGAACTGAACGATCTCGTTCTTGCGGGTTTCGGGACGGATGAACTCGGGGTTCTCCTCGTAGAACTTCAGCAGCGGCTCCTGGAACTCGGAGAGCTTGAAGAACCAGTTCTCTTCGCCGCTGGCCTTCTGCACCGGGCGCTTGCAGTCGGGGCACACGAACTCGCCTTCGTCGTTCTTCAGAAGGTCGCTTTCGTTGTAGTAGGTTTCCTCGTGCACGCAGTACCAGCCCTCGTACGAGCCCTTATAGCAGTAGCCCTTGTCGAAGAGGTCCTGCCAGAACTTCTTCACCGTGCGGGCATGGCGCGGCTCGGTGGTGCGCACGAAGTCGGTGTAGGTGATGTCGAGCATGTCCCAGCAATCGCGGAAGGCGGGCTCCATGGAATCGCACCAGTCCTGCGGGGTCATGCCCTTGGTTGCGGCGGTGTCGGCAACCTTCTGGCCGTGCTCGTCCATGCCGGTGACGAAGGCCACGTCGTAGCCGTTCATGCGCTGGTAGCGCGCAACCGCATCGGCCGAAACCGTGGTGTAGGCAGTGCCCAGGTGCGGCGCCGCGTTCACGTAGTAGATGGGAGTGGTAAAGGAATAGGTTCCCTTGCTCATGCTCATGCTCTCTTCCTTGGCGGAAACGACCGATGATATCGCCCGCCGGTTGAATGGATGAATCTTAGTGGTGCGCCCCGCGAAAAGCTGTTGGGGCATACGGTTCGATAGTTTACCACTGGCAGCACGCCAGCCAGCCCACTACGCCAAGCGGCCCTGCAGCTCCTTGGCAGCGGCGGCCTTGTCGAAGTTGCCGCCGGTCTTCTGGGTAAGCGCGCCCATAACCTTGCCCATCTCCTTCTTGGTGGATGCGCCGGTTTCGGCCAGCACAGCATCGATGAGGGCGGTTAGCTCTTCGCCGGAAGCCTGCTTGGGAAGGTAGCCCTCCAGGATCTCCACCTGGGCGGCAAGCGTGTCGGTGCGCTCCTGGTCGTTGCCGGCCTTGATGGAGCCGTCCAGCGTTTCCTTGGTCTGCTTGATGGTGCGCTTCAGCATGGCGTCCACATCGGCCGTGGTGATCTCGCGGCGCTCGTTCACCTCGATGTTCTTCACCTCGCCCAGAACCTGGCGAAGGATGCCCAGGCGGGGCTTGTCCTTGGCCTTCATGGCGTTCTTTATCTCTTCGCGCAGCTCGTCGTAGTTCACGTTCGTTCCTCCTTGGTTGCTTGGCAGCTGAGTGCCTGGGTGCGTTCGTTGTCCCCGATACCGTACCACGCCAACATGGAGCTGCGCTGAAGGGCGCACAGGGCAGATGCTGGCGGGCAAGCCCGCACGGTTCCCATCCCCCGCCCGCCCACGCCTGCCCGTTCGAGCGTTCGCGCCGCCGGACCCCGCCCGGCCACGGACGTTCGTGCCGCCACTGCGCACAGCGCACAGCCCCGCCCTAAGGGCTGCCGCGCAGAATCCATGGCAAACCCATAGAGAAAGCGGGTTGAACAGGTTCGCCGGTTATAGAATAGGAACATTCATCACCCAACCGAACATCTTGGCCTGCCGCGCACCCCTCCGTGCGCGCTTGCGCATGGGAAGGAACGCCTTGAAGCCGAGCGAGCGCTGGTACGCATTCTTCAACAAGAACATCCCCAACATCATCCTTCGCCTTTGCGTGTTGGGCGCCGGCTTCTTCTCCATGGCAATGGCCATCGCCATCTCGCGCACCACGGGGCTGGGCACCTCGCCCATCTCGTGCTTGCCGGCAACGCTTTCCTACTTCACGCCGCTTACCATCGGCGCGGGCACCTTCGTGATGAACTGCTGCTTTCTGCTTCTGCAGGTAATCCTGCTGCGCCGCGACTTCAACCCCGTGCAGGTGCTGCAGGTTCCCTTCGTGTTCCTGTTCAGCGCCATCATCGACCTGTGCGTGCCGGTGGCCGAGCTTATCCCCATGCCGAACTACCCCGCCCAGCTTGCCTGGAACATTGCCAGCTGCTTCCTTATCTCGTTCGGCGTGTTCCTGCAGGTGAAAGCCGCTTTCATCACGCTGCCGGGCGAAGGCTTGGTGCTGGCCGTTTCCCGCACGGTGAAGCAGCCGTTCCCCAAGTGCAAGATCGCCTTCGACACCACCATGGTCGTCATCTCGGTGGTGCTCTCGTTTGCCGCGATGGGGGCGCTCAACGGCGTGCGCGAGGGAACCATCATCACCGCGCTGACCGCCGGCGCCATTGTGGGGCTGTTCAACCGCCTTATGCCCAACTTCGATCGCTTCTGCCCCGTTGAAGGGCACATCAGCTTCGTTATCGGGGTTTCCATGGGCGAAGACGACCAGCCCGCGCCAAAGCCCCCGAAGTCGGGCGAGCAACCGCTGGTGATCGCCATCGAGCGCCAGTACGGCTCGGGCGGGCGCATGATAGGCCAGGCCGTGGGCAAGGAGCTGGGCATCCCCGTGTTCGACCACACGCTCATCGACCTCACCGCGAAGGAATCGGGCTTTCCGCCCGCCTACGTGGCCAACCACGAGCAGGAGGTTCGCCGCGGCCTGCTGTACAACCTGTACATGCAGAACTACCAGCATGTGGGCGCCGAGCCCGAGAAGATGGACGGGGTCTGGCTGGCCCAGGCGCGCGCCATCACCAAGCTGGCCGACGACGGCGCCTGCGTTATCGTGGGCCGTTGCGCTGGCCCCATCCTGCGCGGCCGCAAGAACGTGCTCTCCGTGTTCGTGCATGCGCCGCTTGAGGCGCGTATCGCCCATGTGATGCAGCGCGAGCACATCGGGCGCGATGAAGCCGCCGCCCGCATCGACACCATCGACCGCGAGCGCGCCGAGCACAGCCTGCGGTTCGCTGATGTGGCCTGGGACGCTCCTGAGGGGCATCACCTCTCCATCGATTCCAGCCTGGAAGGCCCCGCCGACACGGCAACGCTCATAGCCCAGTTCGCGCGGCGCGCTTTCCCCGACGCACCGCTTTCACCCTGCCCCAAGAAGCCCAGCGCAAGCTAGCGGCGGGGGAGCAAGGCCGACCGCGGGCGGTGAAGCTCGGCCCTGCCGCCCAGGCCGCCGCCGAGCACGGCGCCCACTGCCGCCCGAGCACCCTTCGCCCGCACGGCAATCCCCCGTCGGCCGCCCCGCACCGGCCCACCGAAGCAAGCAACCGATCCCGTCTAGAAAGGCCTCCCTCCCTTGAGATTCACCCAATCCTGGCATGCGTTCTTCGACCGCAAAGTGCCCAACGTGGTACTGCGCCTGCTGGTTATGCTGGCCGGCGTTTCCATCGTTTCCGCTTCCGTGGCGCTTACCCGTGCAACGGGGCTGGGCACTTCGCCCGTGTCGTGCTTCCCGGCAGCGCTTTCCTACCTAACGCCGCTTTCCACCGGCGTGTGGACCTTCATCCTGAACGTGCTGTTCGTGTTCATCCAGATAGCCCTGCTGCGGCGCGACTTCAACCCCGTGCAGCTGCTGCAGATTCCCTACGTGTTCGTGTTCTCGGCGCTCATCGACGTGTTCGTGCCGCCGTGCGAGCTCATCCCCATGGGCAACTACGGCCTGCAGCTACTGTGGAGCGTGGTGGGCTGCTTCATGACGGCGTTCGGTGTGTTCTTGCAGGTGAAGGCCAGCTTCCTCACCCTTCCCGGCGAGGGCATCATCCTTGCCATATCGCGCGTTACCAAGATCGCGTTCCCCAAGATCAAGGTCGCATTCGACAGCACGAACGTGGTGGTTGCGGCCGTTGTTTCCCTGGCACTTTCCGGCGCGCTGAACGGCGTGCGCGAGGGCACCATCCTGGCGGCGCTGGCGGTTGGCACCATCGTGGGTCTGTTCAACAAGGCGCTTCCCCGCTTCGAGCACTTCTGCCCGGTGCAGGGCCACATCACCCTTACCGCCGCCGGCATGGATGCGCCCGTTGAATCCGACGAGCCGAAGAGCGAAGGCGAGGCCACCCCGCTGGTTATCACCATCGGCCGCCAGTTCGGCTCGGGCGGCCGCGAGATCGGCCAGGCCGTGGGCAAGGAGCTGGGCATCCCCGTGTTCGACCACACGCTCATCGAGCTGACGGCCGAGGAATCGGGCCTTACGCGCAGCTACATCGCGGCGCACGAGCAGGAGGTGCGCGGCGGCCTGCTGTACAACCTGTACATGCAGAGCTTCCAGCGCTTCGGCTCCGATGCCCAGGACATCGACCCCATCTGGCTGGCCCAGGCGCGCGCCATCACCAAGCTGGCCGATGCGGGCAGCTGCGTTATCGTGGGCCGTTGCGCCAACTTCATCCTGAAGGGCCGCAGCAACGTCTTCGATGTGTTCGTCCATGCTCCCCTGGTGCCGCGCATCGGGCGCGTTATGGATCGCGAGGGCGTAGACCATATGAAGGCGGCCGAGGACATAAAGCGCATCGATGCCGAGCGCGCCGAACACTGCCGCTACTTCGCCGGCAAGGAATGGGGCGCCTCCGAGAACTACCAGCTTTCGCTTGACTCCTCGTTCCAGCCCGCCGCGGAGAACGCGAAGCTCATCGCCAGCCTTGCGCGCAAGGCGTTCCCCAACGCGCCGCTTACGCCCAACCCCGAAAAGCCGAAGGCGAAGTAGCACAGAAGCCCCGCAAACTTGGCGGTTCGTATATCATCAGAGCCGAACGAATTGAAAGGAACGCGAAAGATGACCGACCAGCAAAAGCCCGTCCGCGTACGCTTCGCCCCCTCGCCCACCGGCGAGCTGCACATCGGCGGCGCACGCACCGCAATCTTCAACTGGGCGTTCGCCCGCGCAACGGGCGGCACCTTCATCCTGCGCATCGAGGACACCGACCCCGAGCGCTCCACGGAAGAGAACAAGCAGGTTATCCTCCGCGGCATGCGCGGCCTTGGCCTGAACTGGGACGAAGGTCCCGAAGTGGGCGGCGAGTACGGCCCCTACCTGCAAACGCAGCGCTTCGACACCTACACCGCAGCGCTTGAGCGTCTGAAGGAAAAGGGCGCGGTGTACCCCTGCTTCTGCACCAAAGAGGAAATCGATGCCAAGCGCGCCGCCGCCGAGGAAAGCGAAGGCGGCTATTCCGGCTACGACCGCACCTGCCGCTGCATCCCCGCAGAGGAAGCGCAGCGCCGCATCGACGCCGGCGAGCCGCACGTATGGCGCCTGAAGGTTCCCGAGAACCACGGCCCCATCGAGTTCGACGACGCGGTGTACGGCCACATGAGCTTCCCCGCCGACGTTATGGACGACATGATCCTGGTGCGCACCGACGGCACCCCCACCTACAACTTCGCCGTGGTGTGCGACGACACCAACATGGCCATTACCCACGTTATCCGCGGCGACGACCATCTTTCCAACACCCCGCGCCAGATCCTTATCTACGAGGCGTTGGGCTACGAGGTTCCCACCTTCGCGCACCTTTCCATGATCCTGGGCTCCGACGGGCGCAAGCTTTCCAAGCGCCGCAACGCCACCAGCGTGGAGCAGTACCTGAAGATGGGCTACCTGCCCGACGCTCTGGTGAACTTCCTTGCGCTTCTGGGTTGGAGCCTGGACGGCGACACCACCATCATCCCGCGCGACGTGCTGTGCCAGAACTTCAGCCTGGACCGCATCACCAAGAAGGACGCCATCCTGGACGAAACCAAGCTGGACTGGATGAACGGCGAGTACATCAAGGCCATGGGCGCCAGCGCCTGGGTCGATGCCGTGGCACCGTTCCTGGTGGAGGCCGGCCTTGCCACCGAGGAAGACATCGCCGCGCGACACGACTGGTACGAGAAGCTGTACCCGCTGGTTGCCGAGCGCATGAAGCGCCTTACCGAGGCGCCCGAGAAGCTGGCGTTCATCTTCGCCGGCGATAGCGTCGAGCTGGACGAGAAGTCGGTGCAGAAGAACCTGCTGAAGGAAGGCTGCCGCGCCGACGAGGTTCTGGCGGAAGTGCGTGCCATCCTGGCCGACGAGAGCATTCCCTGGGAATGCGACCCGCTGCAGGACACGGTTGCCGAACTGGCAGAGAAGCTGGATTTGAAGAAGAAGCTCATCTTCCAGCCCATCCGCGTTGCCATCACCGGATCGCAGGTTTCGCCGCCGCTGTTCGAGTCCATCGAGCTGATGGACCGCGCCACCGTGGTTGCCCGCCTGGACAACTCCATCGCAAAGGCGTTCGGTGCCTAACGCACCCGAACAATCCGCTTTCCCCAACGCCGCCTGCGCCACCCGCTCAGGCGGCGTTGATTCGCTTGCGCCCGAAACCGGGCTGGCGCTTAACGCCCAGACGGAAGAAGAGCTGATAGAGCAGATCGTTGCCGCGGCGAAGCAGATGGAAGAGGGCGAGGGTTCGCTGGATGGCGAAGGCGTGACTGCCGATGGCGTAATCGCGGTTGGCCGCAACGAGGGCGTGCCCGTTGGCGGTGCGGTGGCCTCCGAGAGCGGCGTTTCGGGCGCAGATACTAACAATGACACCACAGGGAATTATGTCCCCTGCGGGTCTAATGCCATGTCAGAAGACGATTCTGTTTCGGAAGGCAACACGCCCGCCGATACAGCTACCGATGACGACACGGCAGGCGCGCCAATCGGCAATGATGCCGCCGATGCCCTCGAAGAAGACACCGACCCCTTTCCCCGCGAGCGTATCGTTGCGCTGCCCTCTTGGTGCACCGCGCCGCGCGGATCCGGCTGCACACGCTGTGCCGCGGCCTGCCCCGCCGGCGCCATAGCACTCGATAGCGGGGCGCCCGTCATAGATAAAGAGATATGCACCCGCTGTGGCATATGTGCCGGGGTGTGCGATGCCTTCGCCTGGGAGCGCTTCACCCTGAAGGACCTGTTCGAGCGTGCCCGCACGGAAGCCGAAGAAGAAGGAAGCGCGTGCTTCACCTGCAACGACCACCTGTTCCCCGGCGTGGTTCCGCGCAGCAACGTGTTCGTGCTGCCCTGCCTTGCCGCCGTGCCGCCGGAGTTCTGGACGGCGCTTTTGGCGGCCGATGTTCCGGTAAGCCTGTATCTTGATGAAACGTACTGCGAAAGCTGCCCCACTGCCGGCGCAATGGGCCCCGCCCTGTTCACGCACGCGCTGGAGTCGGCGCAAGACAGCACCGGCAACAGCATTCGCCGCGTGAAAGAACTTCCCGAACGCGAACTGCTGCTTACCGCCTGGTCGCACGTCGATGGACAAGACCGGCGCGGGATGCTTTCCACCCTATTCCACGAGAGCAAGGAAGTGGCCGACGGAACGCACCGCAAGCGCAACGCCGCTGCGGTGAGCGATTTCCGCGAGAAGCAAGAGCGCATGCACGCCACGGCGCGCATCAACAGCGAGGAATCGGCAGGCTCCGCATGGATGCCCAGCAAGCAGCCGTGGCCCCGCCAAGAGCTTATGGTGCAGGCGGCGAAAGCCATCCCCGTGCGCGCTGCGCTTATGGAGCGCTACTGTTCCACCACCGACTGCCAGAAGTGCACCGGCGCCCGCGAATGCGTGGAGGCATGCCCAACCGGCGCACGCACCGCAGCAGCCGACGGCACCTGCCCCGAAGTGGACGCCGCGCTCTGCATAGCCTGCGGCGCCTGCATCGGCAGCTGCCCTGCCGGCGCCTGCGATTTCACCGCCATAACCGCGCAGGCCTACTGCACCGAAGAGTAAGTCGCAGCTCGAAGCGGCCAGCGAAACCCCATCCGCTTCGAGGCGAAGGCGCCCGCCACATCAAATGCCCCGAAAGCCCGCCCTAGCTTTACGCATCCGTAACCATTGCCCCAGCAGGCATTGCGGGGCGGTAGTATTGCCAGAGCGAATACCACACGGCATCTGCCCTGAAAGGAACACCATGCCCAGCACGCCCGATCCCTCTTACTGGGGAAACCCGCCGAAGACCCCGGTATCGAAATACGCCCAGCAGCCGGCCAGCGCCCAGAACGGCCAGCCTTCCCCCAACACCCCGCCGGCACCTCCTGCCCCGCCATCGGATCCCAAGAAAAGCAACAAGGGTGTCATAATCGCCATCATCGCGGTTATCGTCGCGCTGCTGCTGGGCATGGCAGGGTGCTCTGCCTGCACGGTTGCCATCACCAGCGGCGCCGACAACTACCTGGCCGATTCCAGCAGCTCGCAGCGCAACACGCCCTACGGCAATGGCCAGAACAACAGCTCTTCCAATTCGGAAAGCGACCAGGCCTACCTGAACGCCCAAACGCGCAGCGCCTTCGACCTGCAGGGCTCTTCCGCCCTAACCGATGAAGAGCTTTCGCAGGTGCAGGCGGGCTACTTCAGCGGCAGCTCCATCGCCCCTAACGGCGAGGGTATCTACCCGCAGGGCGTGTTCCATGTGGGCACCGACCTTCCCGCCGGAACCTACTGGTTCAGTGGCAGCAGTTCTGCCCTTTCGTACTTCTTCATCCTGAAGCCCACTTCCGATGGAGCCAGCACCTACAACGCCGTGCACGTGAACAGCTATTTCGGCCACAACCTCATGAATCTGGAAGACGGCGAGGTGCTCATCCTGGCGAACAACGGCACCATGACGCCCATCGCCAAGATGACCGAGCAGTTCAGCTCGCCCTACGGCAGCGGCGTGTACCGCGTGGGCACCGACATCCCCGCTGGTTCGTACCGTGTTATCGTCGGCGATGGCGCCGACACGTACAGCGCCTACTACTTGATGAGCGACCTGAACTACAGCGACGATAGCTACCTGGACAGTGACTACTTCGTCTCCGGCGACAACGG
>CAVHGQ010000015.1:0-15388 GCA_963635335.1 Candidatus Melainabacteria bacterium
AGGCGGGCTGGAAGACCCATGTTGTATGGGAATGCGAGCTGAAGAAGGGCAGGGAAGATGAGCTGTTCGCTCGCCTTCTGCCTGCGCTTGCCGCCGAGTTGGGCAAGGAGCTGCGATAAGCCCGCCCGTTTTTCTGCAATGTGCCGTCCTATGTGGGATAATGGCCACAAATCAGTCTCCAACATTGAGGAATGGATATGTCTAGCCCTAAGTTCTGTACGTCTTGCGGTTCTCCGCTAGAGCCGGGGCAAAAGTTTTGCACGGCATGCGGCGCCACCGTCGATTCGGCCGATCTGCCTTTGCAGGAGGGTCCCAAAACCGTCGACCTTATGGACGACGAAACCGTGCAAATGCCGCGCCCGTCTTATGTGGCGCCTTCCAGCACTTCGCCCATGCCTGTTGTGCAAGATTCGTCGGTAAGGCAGTACCGCCAGCCCGATTTCGGCGAAACGCCGGCCCCTCAGAGCGATGGATCCATCAACCGGAAAGTGCTTATCGCGGTTATCGCTGTTTTGGCGGTTGTCCTGTGCGTTCTGCTGGGCATCCTGCTGGGCAATGTGCTCGGTGGCTCGGGCAGCCAAAGCTCGACTGATGGCGATTCCAGCGTCCATATGTCCCAGGCGCCGTCTTCCGATTCATCCTCTGACTCGTCGTCCAGTACGTCGTCCGACAGTTCGTCCTCGACCTCTACGCAGAATAGCCAGTCGCAGGCCGAGCAGACGGTTTACAACGAGCTGAACTCCTACTATTCGAAGCTTGGCAACTACGACAGCCAGATTGCCTCTTGCGCCACCACGTTCAACTCCAATTTCCTGAAGAAGGATATGTCAACCCGCCAGGCTTACGCCAAGGAAGCCGAAAGCGTGCTTTCGCAGGTGAAGAGCGATTACTCTTCCCTGAAATCGCTGAGCGTCTCGTCTTCGTCTGCGAATTATTCTTCCTACAACACCATGCTCACGTGCTACAACGACTGTGTGCAGCGCATCAGCGTTATCTGCGAGTCTTGGACGAACAGCCTGGGGTATTCCGACCCGACTGGCCACGAAGACGCCATCTGCGCGCCTTTGTCGCGGGACAAGGTGGGCGACAGCAACAAATACTACACGGAATTCAAGCAGAATTACCCGAATGCCAAGCCGGTTGCTCCCAGCAATTAAATGGTTTGACCTGCGGGTTTTCAATCGAAGTTAAACAAGGAAAGGTTTGTTTATGTACGGATACGGTAGCAGCGGTTTCAGCTCTGTTCAATCAAATGCGCTTCTTGCGTCGTTCGGCATCTACATGGTGCTCGGCTTCATCGCCTTCGTTGCCGCGATTGTGGTAACGGTTCTGCTGTACAAGAAGTTCGTTTCCGATGGCACTCCCCAGGTTTCGGGCAAGCGCGACTGGCGCCCCTTCTTCAGGTTCGAGACGCTCCTTATCGATAAGATCCTGAAGGCCTTGTACATCTTCGTTAGCTGCCTGATTGCCTTCGAATCTGCCGCGGCTATTATTGCCGGCCTGTGCTCGATCATCGCCGACCCGTTCGGCGCGCTGCTCGGCATCATCTTCATCGCCATCCTCTGCGTTGTCTTCGAGATCCTGAACCGCCTTGGCTTCGAGCAGACCATGCTCATGATCTTGGTGTGGCGCAACACCTCCGACCTGCGCAAAGGCCTTGTTGGCGATGTGAGCTACGGCAATGCTCCTTCGGATCCGACCGCTCCCGCTGGCGGTGCTGCCCCCGCGCAGCCGGTTGCCCCTGCTGCTGCGGCTGCTCCTTCGAATCCGGCTCCCACTGCGGCTGGCGCTGCTGGGTATCCGGCGGCTTCCCCTGCAGCTGGCAATTCCGCTGCTCAGACGGCTCCGTATACCCCCGTTGCCAGCCAGCCTTCGGGGTGGACGTGCCCTTCGTGCGGCACCTCCAACAAGGCCGGTTCGTTCTGCGCACAGTGCGGAAAGAAGAAGCCGGAATAGGCATTCTGCAACCCACATATCTATTTGCCGAAGGGCCGCGAACTGGGTTTCGCGGCCCTTTTTGCGTTTGCTTTCGCATCTTTTTCGAATTTATTTCTCATTCCCTTCTCATTTTCAGTGAGATAAGCGCTTCACCATGAGCGCAGAGATTGAGAGGGGACTCAATGAAGAAAGGCGCATTGATAGTTGGCATCCTGTGCGGAGTGGTTTGCGCGGCGTGCGTGTTCATGTACTCGTCTCTGGTGCGCGGGGAAGCCGATTCGGCGCGCGCTGAGGCGATGGAGCGCTATGGCGGCGAACAGGTGGAGGTGCTTGTTGCCACGAAGGATATTTACCCAGGTGAAACGCTGAGTTCTGCGAATTCTACCACCAAAACCTGGCTCAGCGACCTTCTGCCCGAGGAGTGTGTGACCAACCTGGCGGACGTGAAGGACGTGCAGGTGTCGTCGATGATCGCGAAGGGTGAGGCTATCTCGAAGCGGCGCTTTGAATCCAGCTCTGCGAGCATCGAGGTTCCGCAGGGGTGCGTTGCCCTTTCGGTGGCCGCGCAGGATGTCCAGGCGGTGGGCGGCTCGCTTCGCACCGGGTGCCTGGTGGATGTGTACGCCACCGGCTCGCAAACGGCGTGCATCGGCAAGAACATCCTTGTTCTGGCCACCAATGTGGAGGGAAGCAGCTCGTCGAAATCGAAGGTGAGCTGGGTAACGCTGGCGGTTCCGCTGGAGCAGTCGCAGGAATTCGTAACGGCTTCCCAGTCTATGGACATCTACTTCGTTCTGCCAGCTCAGAGCTCCGATTCTTCGGACGCATCGCAGGGAGGCGAGGGTGCTTCTTCAGGTGAGAGTTCGGGTGGCGGCTCTTCCGGCGGCGCGGCTGGCGGTTCGGCTGATTCCGGGGCTTCCCAGAACGCGGATTCAACACCGGCTTCGTAGCAGGCCGAACGATTATGGCAATTTGGCAGCCCTTTTAGCGGCGTTGCAGTGGCGAAAGGAAATTGAAATGCGGAAAACAGTGCTATGCGTTGATTCACAGACCCTGAATCACCCCGAGGTGATCGGCTTGGTCGACGAAAACCTTGTTGCCCAGCCCTGGCTGCGCGTGTTCAGCAGCGCCGCCGATGTGCGCAAGGCCATGGAGCGCGACGGCGGTGCATCCCGTGTCTGGGTTGTTTCCTCTGACGACATGGAGGGCATAAACCTTGCGGCTGCGCTGAAGGGCGACCGGATAGACCGTGAGGTGAGCCTGATCTCGTTCGGGGGCACCGGTTCGGAAGTGGGCAGGTGCCAGGCTGCTGGCATTGGCCTGGTCAGAGGGCTGGAAGAATTCGTCGGCGAGTACTCGGAGCAGAAAAGGCAGTGGCTGGATGAATCTGCGGCTGCGTCTGTTCGCGACAACCCGGGGCTTGGGGCGATGCGACGCGGCGATGTGGGCGGGTTCCGGAAGATTGCCGATATCCCGCTGGAAGAGCCTGAGGGCGCCAGCTTCGTCGATTATTTTGCGGAAGAGGAGTCTGCCGACCCGTATGCGTGCAGTGGGATCGCTCGCGGCAACGGCAGCAACGGCGGTTCTTTCGCTGGGTCGGTGGCTCGTGGCACCAGCGGGTTCCTTTCCGCTACGGCTGGGCGTGTTTCCTCTGCGGTGCCCGGTACGGCAATGCGGAAAACCCAAGAGGAGCTTATCTCCCAGGCGGTGTTCCGACAGGCGCAGTCCGAGGAAAGCGCTTTCGTGGTGTCCGTTGTGGGCGGAAGCGGCGGCGTGGGGAAGAGTACGGTTGCGGTGAGCTTGGCGGCTCTGGCCCAATCGCGCGGGCTGAAGACGCTTCTGCTGGATGCGGACTTGCAGTTCGGTGACATGGGCTTCCTTCTGGGAAAGGAAGACGGCTTCGACATCGCCGACCTTATGGCGCAGCCAGAGCGGCTGGGGCAGGTTGAGCCCAAGGACGGCCTTCCCGCGCTGATCCGCTCGCCGCGAAAGTTGGAGCAGTCGGAGCTGATCATGGGGCGGTTGGCTGAGTTCATCTGCTGCCTTAAGGGCTCGTTCGACCTTATTGTGGTGAACACCGGGGCGTTCTGGTCGGAGTCGCACATGCAGGTAATCGAGGTTTCCGACAAGGTGCTGTTCATGTTGGATCAGCGCCCTTCCTCGGTCCGCTCGTGCTCCCATGCGCTTGAGCTGTGCGAGCGGTGCGGCATTGCCACGCAGCAATTCCTGTTCGTGCTCAACTTCTGCTCAAGGCATGCGCTTTTGACCTCGATAGATGTTTCCTGCGCGCTGCACGGTGCGCATGTTGCGGAGTTGAAGGACGGCGGCAAGGAAGTGGGTGAGCTTTTGGGTGCGGGCCTTCCGGGCGACTTGATGGCTTCCAAGAACCCGTTTGTGGTTTCGCTGGAAAAGCTGCTGGATGCCGTTGTGCCTGATGGCTCGCGCGGCTCTGCCTTGGCGCTTCCCGCTGCCGAGCCGGCGCCGAAGAAGTCCCTCTTCGGCGGCTTCAAGAAAAGGCGGGCAGCATGTCTTTGATGGAACGCGCATCGGCATCCGGGCCTTCTGGTGCCTTGGCGGCGGGCACATCCGATGGTGCGCTTGGGGAGCTGCGCCTGAAAGTGGCCGAGCTGGTGCCCGCAAGCCAGGCGGCGCGCATGATAGCCCGCAACCCCCGCCAGGCCAGAAACGAGATCCGTCAGGCCTGCAAGCGGGTGCTGAAAGAAGAGCCCTGGCTGGTGGGCGAGGCTGCCACGGCCGATTCCCTTATCGAACGGTACCTGGATGAGGTGTTCGGCCTTGGCCCCCTAGAGGAAATGCTCGAAGACGAGTCCATCACCGAGATCATGGTGAATGGCTCGAAATCGCTCTACTACGAGAAGGAGGGGAGGCTGTATCGAGCGGGACATCCTTTCGCCGACGATGCCCAGGTGTATTCGCTGATAGACAGGATCGTGGGACCGCTGGGCAGGCGCGTCGACGAGTCTTCCCCTATGGTGAATGCCCGCTTGGCGCAGGGCCACCGAGTGAACGCGGTTATCCCGCCGTTGGCGTTGGATGGCCCGGCGGTTACCATCCGCAAGTTCCGGTCGCATGCCTTTTCCCTGCGCGAGATGAGGGATTTGGGCTCGTTCGATTCGCTGATAGAGACGCTGCTGCAATGGGCGGTTCGAAGGCGCTGCAACATCGCGGTTTCCGGGGGCACGGGCAGCGGCAAGACCACGCTGCTGAACGCGCTTTCGGCGGTCATCCCGCAGGAAGAGCGCATCGTCACCATCGAGGATTCGGCAGAGCTGCGCTTTACCGAGCATCCCCACGTGGTGCGCTTGGAGGCGCGGCCAAGAAACGCCGAGGGGCAGGGCGAGGTTTCCATCCGTGATTTGGTAGCGAACTCCCTGCGCATGCGTCCCGACCGCATTGTGGTGGGCGAGTGCCGCGGCGCTGAAGCGTTGGACATGCTGCAGGCAATGTCTACCGGTCACGACGGGTCGCTTACCACGCTGCACGCGAATTCGCCCAGCGAAGCGGTAGCCCGACTCGCCACGATGGTGCGCTACGGTGCGGAGCTTCCTATCGATGCGATTGAGGCGCAGATAGCAAGCGCCATCGACCTGGTGGTGCAAACCACGCGCTATCCCGATGGCAGGCGCGGCATCTGCGAGATATCCGGCTATTTCTGGGACAAGGAAGAATCGTCTTGTCGCGTCCGGCGCTTCTTCTGCCAGAACCTCGTTACCGGTAAACGGGCGTGGGAGCTGTTCCCCGAATGGCTGGACGACCTGCCCTTTTTGGGCATAGCGAGCAGGGAGGAGGTGCTTTCATGGAAACGAAGGGCATCCTGCTCATAGCGGCGGCGGCCTTTGCGGCGCTGGCGGGGCTGGTTCTGGCGGGCTATTCGAGCGGCGCGCTTTCCGAGAGGCTGCGGTCCAAACGGGCGGTGGCCCGATCGGGAACCAACGCTTCGTTCGCACAGATGGCGCTTGCCGATGGCGTGCCCGCCCTGAAGGGGCTTGCGCGAGTTGCCCTGCAATCGAAGCAGGCAGCTGCGTTTGTGGATGGCCTGGCCACCGAGGTTCAAGCGGCGGGCTATGTGTGCTCCAGGGAATCGGTTGGTTCCTGCGTTGCGCTGGTTTTGTTGCTTGCGGGCGTTGCGGCGTTCGCGCTCTCGGGCTCGCCTGTGTGCGCGCTGGCGGTTTTGGCATGCGTCCTGTTCGGGTTCGCTGCCTGGGCCACCAAACGGCGCGAGAAGCGGCGCGAGGAACTGCGCGAGGGCATACCCGAAGCGCTGCAGTCGATGAAGGCCTGCTTCCAAACGGGGTATTCCCTGAGCCAGACCATCGACGAGGTTCAGCAAAGAACCAGCGGCGCCTTGAAAGACCTGTTCTCGAAAGTGGCGGGCGTCCTTGAGACCGGCGGCGGCGCCGATGCTGCCTTGGCCGAGCTGAAGAAGGGCTCTGCGGAACCGGAACTGGTGTTCCTTGCCACGGCGTTGGAGATCCAGCATCGAACGGGAAGCAGCATGCAGCGCATCTTGGAGGCAACGCGCCAGTCGGTTGCCGACGAGCTGGAGCTGAAACGCTCGCTGCGCACCCAAACGGCGCAGGCCAAGCTTTCGGCCCAGATCGTCACGGTGATGCCATTCGCCCTTATCGGCCTGTTCTCGCTGGTGTCGCCGGGGTTCCTTGCCCCGTTTTTCGAGAGCCCGCTGGGGCTGGTTCTTCTGGCTATTGCCCTGGCTATGCAGGCCTTGGGGATCGTGTTGGTTCGGAAGATGCTGAAAGTGGGTGCCAGATGATTGCGAATGCTCTTGTTGGCACGGCCATGGCCTGCGCTTTTGCGGTTGGCGGGATAGCTGGGTACGGCGGCATCAAAAGGAAGGAAGACTCGAAGCGCAGAAGGGATGCGCTGAAGGCGATGGGCCGCGGGTCGCTCCTGGAATCCATGGGGGTTTCCCTGGAATCAAGGGGTGCCAGCGCTTGGGTGATAGAGCGGATGGTTGCCTTCTCTGGCAGCGCAGGCCGAAGCGGTTCTGCCCTGGGGCGCATAGCGGCCAAGGGCTTTGGGAAGAACAGGGATTTGGTTATCAAGGCAGGCCTCGAGCCCGTTTTGACGCAGGAAGGCTTCGCGTTGGCGCGCTTGCGCTTGGCGGGCGTTGCTGGCTTGGCGGGCGCGCTGGTGGGCTGCTTCTTCTCTTCGTTGCTGATGTGCATTGGGCTGGCGGCTGGCTTGCTTGTTGGCTGGGGCGCGCCGGTGCGGGCGCTGAAAGAGGAAGTCCAGTGCCGCTCGTTTTCGGCGGAGCATCAGTTGAGCCAGATGATCGAAGTGGTGGTGCTGGGGCTGAAGAGCGGCATGTCGTTCGACAGGGCGCTTCTACTGTACTGCGATTCCTTCGAGGGTTCGCTGTCCGCCTCGCTCGCTTCCGCCCAGCGGCAGTGGAGCCATAACCTGATCACTCGATCCGAGGGGCTAAGGGGCATTGCCCGTTCGTACGATTCGCAGCTGTTCGACCGGTTCGCGGAAAACGTTATCCGATCGCTGCGGTTCGGCACGTCGCTGGCAGAGAACCTAGGGCTTCTTGCCGTGGAGGCGCGAGCCGCAAGGAAGGCGAAGCTGGAAGAGCAAGTGGCCAAAGCGCCGGTGAAGATGTTGCTGCCCGTGGGCGCCCTTATCCTGCCGGCAATGCTGATATTGATCATGGGTCCCATCATGTTGGACCTTATGAAGGACTTTTAAATGACGTGCGAGAAAAAGGAGGAAAGCAAAATGGAAAAAGCAAGGGAAAACTCAATCGAGCATGAAGACGTCGGGCCGGGGATGGAGCTTGGCGGCTCATCGGTTGGCCAAGCATTCTCTCAGGTCAAATGGGTGTGGGGATTGCGCCATGAAATGCGTAAACTCCCAGGTCAGGGGACCACAGAATATGCCATTCTCGTTGGAGTCCTCGTCGTGATCGCCATTCTGGCCATCACGTTGTTCCGACCCAAGATCCAAGAGCTATGGGACGCCATCACTTCGGGCATCAACGGCCTGTAGCGGCCGCAAGGAAGCTCGCGGGGCAATCCACCGTTGAGTACGCCATCGTCTTCGCCGCGTTCCTTGCCCTGGTAATTGGGCTGGGAGCCATGGCGGACTTGTTCCAGTCGGGGCTGGTGGTTGAGCACGCCCTGCAATCGGCGTCCCATCACTTGAAGGATGTCGCAACAGGCGCCTGGGCAGACGTGCTGCTCTATTAGGAAAAGAAGGGGGAGTGGGAACCATGGAAAGAAAGCAAGTATGCGGTCAGGCAACAGTGGAAGGGGCGTTCCTTATCCCCCTCATCCTGCTGTTGCTGATGATGCTGATCCAACCGGGGATACTGCTGTACAACCGCATGGTGATGCAGTCGGCGGCGGCGGAGGGGTGCCGCCTGTTGGCAACGCGCCCGGTAGACGGCTACGGTTCCGAAGCTGCTTTCAAGGAATACGTCTTGCGTCATCTGGGCTCGGTGCCGCAGCAGGAGAATTTCCATGTGCACGAATCGGGCTGCTCGTGGGTGGTGGAGTTGAAGGGCGATGAAACCCACGAGCGGGTCGGTGTTTCCATCGAGAACCGCGTGAAGCCGCTGCCTTTCTTCGATTTCGGTGCCAGCGCCCTAGGCCTTACCGGCAGCGATGGCTGCTTCTCGCAAAAGGTGGAGGTTAGCCAGCAGGTAAAGAGCGACTGGGTGCTGAACAACGAGCTGGGCCTTGTCCCTGATTCCTGGGTTACCCAAGATGGTTCGACAGCGGGGCGTTCGTGATGCGGCGGGAAGAAACAAGTCAGTCGGTCTTCTGGGCTGAAGAGGGATTTTCCACCGTTGGAATGGCCATAGCGCTCCTGCTTACCCTGGCGCTGATATTCACGGCGGCGCGGGTGTACGAGGTGAACACCGCTTCTGCCCAGGTGCAGGAAGTCGCCGATGCGGCTGCCCTGGCGGCAGAGAATACCGTTGGGGAGTTCTACATTGCGGCCAGCATATGCGATGCGGTGGTATTGAGCTTGTCGCTCACCATGGTGTGCTCGATGGGGCTGGGCGTGGTATGCGCGTGCATTCCGCCCACCGAAGGGCTGTCGAAGGCGTTCATCGATGCGGCGAAGAAGCTGAAGGATTCGCGCGACTCCTTCTACGAGTCTGCTCAAGGATCGCTGACGAAAATTGCGCAGGCGCTGCCGTTCTTGGCAACCGTCAAGGCGCAGGAGGTGTTCGCCGCGAATTCCGTTTCGGGCGCCAGCTACCAGGGCATCGCCATATTGCAGCCCTGGGAAATGGAGCAGGGAAGCGAGCCTTCCTTCGGCGAATCGGACGACGCGCTGGATGAGGTAGACCAGCACCAGGAAGAGCTGAGGGAGAACGCCCGTAAGGCGGAAGAGGCCGCCCAGCGCGCCAACGAGTGGAAACAGCATGCCTACCAGCATGATTCGGGAAGCCAGGATTCCTACTGCATGTACGAGCGGGCCGCGAAGCTTGCGGGGATGACGGGGCTTGAAAACCCCTATTTCTCCACGGTGGATACCTGGAGCTTCTCGGCAGCGCTCGATAGGGCGAAGGCCTACTACCAGAAGCGCTACCAAAAGGAAGCGCCCGAAGGCTCTTCGGTCGATGAGCAGGCCGATTCCGCTTTAAGGAAGCGGTTCTACGCATATGCGCAGGAAGAAGTGGGCAAGGGTTATGTCCATGAAACGGACGGGTCGTTCGATGCCCTGTTCCCCTTGCTCCCGAAGAACACCGACGAGATGAAGGCGACCACCCTGTACCTTGATGCGGTCTATCCCAAAACGGTGGACGGCAGCGGGGTTATGGTGCTGCACGCTTGGGAGGGCTGTCCGGGGGCGGCGCAGGGAACGTATTCGGGCCTTGGCTGCATTCGCGAAATAGACACCGGTTCCGGTTACACGCCCTGTCCTTATTGTAAATTCACTCCCAGCAGCATGGGCAAGGTTGCCGCGGCTTCGTCGTCCATCGAAAACGGGTTCGAGTATCACTACAACGAGGTTGCCAAGGCCGCCTCGGAATACCAGAAGGCTCGCGCCGAGCTTGACCCCCTAAGCAGCAAGGTGAAGGAAGAGGCCGAGGGCTTGCTTTCGTCGGTGGAAGGGGCACTGACTGAAGCCTGCGCGAACCGCATAGATATAACACCGCCGGGGCATTATGGCGCCGTGGTCCTCGTGGTGGACACGCAGGCTCCCGCTTCTCGTTTCCCCTCGTCGTTCGTTAGTTCTGAAGGCACGGGCGCGTTGGGCCCCAGGGTGGCGCTTTCCTGTGCAACA
Organism: Candidatus Melainabacteria bacterium; assembly: GCA_963635335.1. GTDB lineage: Bacteria > Actinomycetota > Coriobacteriia > Coriobacteriales > Eggerthellaceae > Anaerotardibacter. Next base: position 10,222 of record CAVHGQ010000015.1, read on the forward strand.
TTGGTTCGCGAATCGTCTGACGAGGGGAGCAACGTCGTTACGTCGTTTCTGGATGGCGTCTCTGCCGAGGGCAACGTGTTCGCCGGCCCGATGAAGCTTGTTTTGAACCTATGGTCTGGCCTGTTGGGGGTTTATACCCAGGGGCACGATGCCATGAGCAGCACGATCGGGCAAGTGATCGACTCGATACCTCTGGCCAGTGCCAGCGGGCTAGGATCCTGGGCTTCCGGCAAGTTTGAGGATGTGGTTTCCGATGTGGGCTTCGCTCCGCCGGACCTGCGGGCGCGCAAGGCGGTGCTGGTGAATTCCTCGCATGTTCTGCAGGCAGACGGCTCATCGTTTTCCGCAACGTTGCTTTCCGCGAAGGACAAGGCGATTGCCCTGGAAGGCAACACCAGCATCGACGGGGCGCTTTCCAGCGTGCAGACTGCGGCGCTGGAAGCCATCGATGACTTGTGCGGGGAATACACCATAGCGACCATCGTCCTTTTCGATGGCCTGGTGGAAATCCCGGTCACCGTCGCTTTGCCCACTGCGGTTTCCGAAGGCTTGGAGCAGGCGGTGAACAAGGGCATCGATTACCTAAGGGATGTCGTAGCAAGTTGGACGGGGGTACGCCAATGGAGGTAAGTGATAAGAAAATGCCTGGTCAGATGACCGTTGAATTTGTGGCGATGTTTCCCGTGATGTTGGTTATCGCCCTTACGGCAGTGAACGCCGTGCTGTTCCTTTCCGATTGCGCCGCGTTCGACCGCACGTTCCGGAACGCGGTTTGCACCTATGCTGCCTCGCCTGCCTATGGCCAGGGGCCTGAGCAGAGCTCTGCGTTGGTGCAGGCTGCCGTTGAAGAGGAATTCGCGGAAGAGAATCTGAGCGTCAGCGTTTCCTCGTCGGGCGTGGAGGGCGGCATCGTCTCGTTTTCGGGGAAGCTGTCGTTCGAGCCCACACTGTTCGGCAAGGGCAAGCTGACGGGCGCGTTCGGGGTATCGTTTCCGGCGCTGAGCCACGAGTCGAAGCTCTCGGTTTCGGCCTACAAACCTGGGGCGGTGTTCTAGATGGCAGGGCGCAAGGGCCAGGTGCGGACCGCACGATCTTCACGGCTTTCGCAGCGTTTGCGGCGTTCGCAGCTCTCGCGGTTCTCGCAGCCTTCGCAGGGTGCTCTTTACCCAAGGGCTTGGCTGGTGCTCGCGCTGTTTGTGGCGGTGGCGCTTGTGCTGCTTTTGTGGCCTGGCGAAGGGCAATCGGGCGGCGCCCAGGTTGCGCAGGCGGGCGAAAGCGTTGGCTCGGCCATTTCCGCTGTTGGCAGTGGCGATGTGGAGGGGTTGGCGCAAACGCTTTCGGAAAAGCCCCTTTCGCAATATGGGACCGAGCTTCCCGAAGGCGCGCAGAGCGAGGTGCCGTTTCCCGCGGGCGTGCTTTGCTCGGCCGGCTCCGATGGGGTAGTGGTGGGCTTCACTTCGGAAGGCGATGTGTCTTCTGCCTTCAGCCAGGTCAAAGCAGAAATGGAAGAGAAAGGCTGGACATATGTTTCCAGCGGCAGTCAGGCTGCGGCGACGTTTGCCAAGGATGATGGGGCGTACCGCTGGGCAACGGCAAGCTGCACCGAAGTGAGTGGCGGCACCGCCGTGGTTATAAACGCAAGGGGATGCAATGGATAGCAAGGGCGAAACGTTTGATCTGGTGCCGGCAGTGGGCTTCCTTGACCGGATAAAGGGCTTTCTTGTGCCTCGGCCAAGAGGGTGCGTGCTGCTGATTGCGCCTTGCTGGTCCATCCACACGTTCGGGATGAAGCGCCCGCTGGATGTGGCCTTTTGCGCGCGCGATGGAACGGTGTTGCGCTCGTTTAGGGATGTGCCGCCCGGCAAGGTGCTTCGGTGCCGGCGGGCATGCGCGGTCCTTGAGCGGGCATGTGTCCCTGGTGTTGAGAAAGCGTGGTATCGCGAAGGAGAGAGGATATCGATATGTATACGAAGATGAATGGACAGCAGGCAACGCGTGCAAGGCGCGGCTATACGGCCGTGGGTGCCGTGGGGGTTGCGGAAAACCCTTCGGCTTCGGCCGGCTGCGGTACGGGCAATGCCGTTCGGGCAGCCCAAGGGGCTGCGGTGGTTGATCCGTCTGCAGCTATGAAGGAATGCCCCGTTTGCAAGGCGCGTTGCTTTGCGGATATGTCGGTGTGCTACAACTGCCTGCATTCCTTCGGCTCGTCCGAGCAGTCGGCTGCTCCCCAAATCAGCAAGCAGCCGGTGTTCGATGCGGAAGCCTGCCAAGGCAGCCCTGATGAGTACGCCCCGGACTGGCATGAAGAGAGCGCGCTCGCTGCTGATGGCTGCGATCTTGCGCTCTCTGATGAAGAGGTCTGCCTTCCCCTGCGGGCAGAGGAAGGTGCAACGGCTGCTCCGCTTGTCCAGGCTGCAGCAGTTCCTGTGGGCAGGCCGTTCGGCATAACGGTAAACGTCCCGGAAGGGTTGGTGACATCTTGCGAATGCGCTGAGCCCAAACAGGTGCGCCCCGACCAGCTGATGGAAATGATCATCAGCATCAAGGTCGCCCAAGATGCCTCTTCGAAGCGAGTAGCTGCGACTGCGGAATAGGGCCGATGTCGCTCTCTGCTGCGTCGTCGCAGCAGTGTCGCAGCGCGCGGGCTTTCGTGGTGCCGCCATCGCAGCCATGCGAGGCGTCGGCTTTCATGCCGCAGTCGCAGCGGCTGGGGATCGTCGTTTGCCAGCGGGATTGTTTGCGGCGGGGATCGCCGTCTGCCCGCTAACGTGGCGGGCAGCATGCCTAGGACCCCGCGTGTCCGTAAAAGGCCCGCCTGCGGCAACCCCGAACCCTTGTTGCTCGGATATGGCTGGCGGCTCCTGCCTACCGACAAGAAAGCCCCCTGGTTGCGGGTGCAACCAGGGGGCTTGCGAGGTTAACTGGGAGTTGGTCTATCGCCCTATTTCAGGAACGAGAGCACCGCTTCCTCGATAGCGGGGGTGGTGCCCTCGATAACATCCTTGAAGCGGATGGGCAGCGAATCCAGCTCGGCCAGCCCCTTGGGGATGTTGTGGCTGTTCGCTTCCTCGGCGATAAGGTCGTTCAGCTGGCAGCCGCTGAGCTTCGCAACATCGGCGGGCAGGGTATCGCCGGGGTTCAGCCCGTGAAGGGCGCGGTACACGTTCTCGCCGAACTTCGCCCAGTGTGCGGTGGAGGCGATAAGCACAGGGTTTTCGCCCTTCAGTCGTTGGGCAACCTTGTAAGCCACGGCAGTGTGCGGGTCGATGAGGTAGCCATGCTGCTCGAGCACTTCCTTGATGGTTGCCAGGCAGGTTGCGCTGTCGACGGAGTCGGACTTGAAGTCGGCCTGGAGCTTCGCAAGTGTTTCGCCATCGACGGTGAACTTCTTGTTCTGCTTCAGCTCGTCCATCCACGTGGCGATGGCCTCCGCGTTGCGCCCGGTGAGCTCGAAGAGCTGGCGCTCGACGTTCGAGGAAACCAGGATGTCCATGGAAGGGGACGGGGTGAGCACGAACGTGCGCTCGGAGATGTCGTAGCTGCCGGTGTTGATGAAGTCGGTGAGCACGCGGTTCTCGTTGCTGGCGCAGAACAGGGTGCCCAGCGGCGTGCCGATCTGCTTGGCGTACCAGGCGGCAAGGATGTTGCCGAAGTTGCCGGTGGGAACGCAGACGTCCAGCGGCTTGCCGGCTTCCAGCTTGCCCTGTTCAACGAGCTCCGCGTAGCTGGAAACGTAGTACACCACTTGGGGAAGCAAACGACCCCAGTTGATGGAGTTCGCGCTGGAAAGCGCAACCTGGCTGCCGTCCATGATCTGCTTGGCGAAGGCCTCGTCGCCGAAGACGTTCTTCGCGCCGGTCTGGCAGTCGTCGAAGTTGCCCTTCACGGCCCACACCATGGTGTTGCTGCCGCCCTGGGTTGCCATCTGCTTGTACTGGATGTCGCTTACGCCGCCATCGGGGTACATGACCGCGATCTTCACGCCGTCCTGGTCCTTGAAGCCCTCAAGCGCGGCCTTGCCGGTATCGCCCGAGGTGGCAACCAGGATAAGGAAGGTGTTGCTCAGCTTGCCCTGATCGCGCAGCTGCTGAGCGCTGGCGCCGAAGAAGTTGGGCAGGCACTGCAGTGCCATGTCCTTGAAGGCGCTGGTGGGGCCGTGCCACAGCTCCAGCACGTGGGTGGAATCGTCGATGGAATGGATGGGGCAGATGGCCTCGTCGTCGAAGCGGCTTCCGTAGGTTGCTTCCATGAGCTCGTCGATCTTGCCCTCGGGCAGGTCGATATCGAAGGCGCGGTAGATGAATGCTGCGCGCTTGGAATAAGGGAGCTTTGCCAGGGAAAGGATTTCCTCAAGGCTCAGGTGAGGCAGCGCTTCGGGGACGAAAAGCCCGCCGCCGTCGGCAAGGCCCTTCACAACAGCTTCGGTGAAGGTTGCCGGCTCGGCGCACCGTCCGCGGGTGTCAACGTAACGATTGGTAGGCATGAATCCATCTTTCGTGAAGGTTTGCAGTGTGGGACAAGTATACTATGGAGCCAGCTATGCATGTTGCATTCGAAACGCTCATTTCGCGCATGCGCCGCAGTGCCGCACTGTGCCGCTTCAGCGCAAAGGGGCAGATTTCACCATGAGCCCTGTTCTTGCATGGCAGTGCAATCTGTTCTGAAGCCGGTTTTTGCCGGAGAGGGGAAATGGAATATGGAAAAGGTATCCATGTCGCATGAGGACTACCTCGAGGCCATCGTTATGCTGGGCGGCACCGATACGCAGGCGGTTCGCTCGGTCGATATCGCTTCCAAGCTGGGCGTTTCGAAGGCCTCCGTTTCGAAGGCGGTTGCCAGCCTGAAGGCATCCGGCATGCTGGACCAGCCTTATTACGGCGATATCACCCTTACCGAAGACGGGTACAACTATGGCAAGTCGGTGCTCGAGCGCCACGAGAAGCTCACCCGCTTCCTGAACGAGAAGGTTGGCCTCTCCCTCGAGGTTGCCGAAGAAGAGGCGTGCCAGATGGAGCACGCCATCAGCGACGAGTCGTTCGGCAAGTGGCTGGAGTACTTCAAGAGCATAGGGCTGTAGTTTCTGCAGATGCTTCTTCGGCTCGGCGGTGGGGGATGCCTCTGAACGCCGAGCCTTCATTTTTGGTTGAGGCCGTGGTGCGCGGTTTGC
>CAVHGQ010000016.1:0-11497 GCA_963635335.1 Candidatus Melainabacteria bacterium
TGCGCAAGCCAGCGCGCAGCTGAATCCAATAGAGGTACTTTAGCAGAGTGGAGCACCGTGTGCGGCGGCAAAAGCCCAGCGCGCCAAGCAGCCTTGCCAACGGAACCTTGGGCGGAAGCAACATCGAAGCAAACCGCCCGTGATCGCCGCTGCCCTTTTCCAAATGAAAGAGCGAGAGCCGCAAAGCCTAGCGAGAGCTGCAATGCCTATATTGATGATATATTCATGCACGGAGAATCCTGCTGGTGCACCAATTCCCACCGCACCAAGCAAGGCAATCACAACAACAAGGAAGTTATATGGAAAGCAACATGAGCGAGCTTGGCTTTTCAACCCGCACCATCCATGCCGGAGCGCTGAAAAACGACCAATTCGGCGCATTGACCACACCCATCTACCAAACAACAACATACGAATTCGCAAACACCGAGCAAGGCATTCGTCGCTTCAAAGGGGAAGATACCGGCTATGTGTACTCCCGCAGCGGCAACCCCACCACAGCTGTTCTCGAAGAGAAAGTGGCGGCGATAGAAGGCGGAGCCGGCGCTGTGGCCTGTGCTTCCGGCATGGGCGCAATCGCCTCGCTAGTGTGGACGTTCCTGCAAAGCGGCGACCACATCATCGTGGGCAATTGCCTATACGGGTGCTCTGACTTGCTCATTCGCCAAACAATGCCCAAGTTCAACGTTGAGGTTTCGGCGGTTGACACCACCGATGTCGCAGAGGTGAAGGCAGCCATCAAGCCGAGCACCAAGATGATCTTCTTCGAAACCCCGACGAATCCTCTTATGAAGCTGTCCGATATCGCCGCAATCAAGCAAGCAGCAGGAGACATCATGGTGGTGGTCGACAACACGTTTGCGCCCCCTCCGATCCAGAAGCCATTCGAGTGCGGCGCCGACATCGTTATCCATTCCGCTACAAAATATCTGAATGGCCACGGCGACGTTATCGGCGGCCTGATAGTGGCAAAACGCGAAGATTGGCTCAAGGATCTGCGCCGTTTCGGCATGTCGAAGCTAACCGGTGCGGTATGCTCCCCCTTCGATGCCTTCCTGAGCATCCGCGGGCTTCAAACACTCGACCTGCGCGTTCGCCGACACTGTGAAAATGCGCAAAAAATTGCCGAATACCTTTCCGCAAAAGAAGAAGTTAGCCGCGTTTACTATCCAGGGCTTGCAGAAGGTGCCCAAAAAGAACTTGTAGAAAAGCAGATGAATGGCTTCGGAACAGGCATGCTTTCGTTTGAGCTGAACAAGGAGATACGCGGGAAGTCGGGCTTCGAGGCGGCAAAAACGCTGCTTGACTCAATGCAGCTTGTTCATCTTGCGGTTTCCCTGGGCGACCCATTTTCGCTGATAGAGCACCCGTTCACCATGACACATGCCATTGTGCCACCTGAAGTGAAGCGCGCAACAGGCATCACGGAAGAGCTCGTTCGTTTTTCAGCAGGGCTCGAAGATGCGGACGACATAATTCGAGATTTCGAACAGGCCTTCGCAAGGATCTAGCAGCAACCGCATGAGAGATACCGCTGAACTTTTGGGCACCATGCCCATCTCTAAGGCATTTGTGCGCCTGGCAACCCCCGCCGTTGTGGCCCAGCTGGTAAACATCACCTACAACCTGGTTGACAAGATGTATATCGGCCACATCGCTGGCGCTGGCTCGAACGCGCTTGCGGGCGTGGGCGTTACCGGCCCTATCATCTTCGGCGTTTCCGCGTTTGCAGCGCTGATAAGCATGGGCGGGGCACCTAAAGCGTCCATCCTGATGGGAGAAGGGAAAGTTCAAAAAGCCGAGCAAGTTATGGGGAGCTGCACCTACTTGCTGGGATTGCTCTCGCTCGCGATAACCCTTGTTCTTTTTGTTTTCGCCGAACCGGTATGCCGCGTGTTCGGCGCAAGCAATGCAACTGTGGAACATGCAGTCAGTTTCATGAGGGTTTACTGCTTGGGCACCCTGTTCTCCCAGTTGACCCTTGGCCTCAATGCCTTTGTTGCCGCCCAGGGAAAAACGGTGATAAGCATGGCGGGTGTTATCCTTGGCGCGGTGATCAATATCTTCTTGGATGCCGTATTTGTGGTAGGGCTTTCGTGGGGTGTTGCAGGCGCCGCTTTGGCAACGGTCGTAGCACAGGGCATTTCGGCCAGTGCGGTGGTTCTCTATCTAGGGTCGAACAAAGCCAAGATGCGCTTGCGAGTGAAGAACCTCCGCCTCGATTGGGCGTTGTTGGGTCCCTGTATTCTGCTGGGAACATCGCCTGCATTGATGCAGCTTACTGAAAACCTTGTTGCCATCAGCTTCAACATATCACTCCAAACCCACGGAGGCGATATAGCCGTTGCCTCAATGAGCATCCTTACAAGCGTTATGCAGTTTGTCATGCTCCTTTTACCTGGCCTGGTGCAAGGTGCGCAAGCATTGCTCAGCTACAACCTTGGCGCAAAAAACATTCCGCGTGTAAAAAGTACCTTTCGATTGCTGCTCGCAAGCTGTGTGACTGGTTCGTTTCTGATTTGGGCATTATGCATGATTGCACCCGGCACGGTTGCCGACTTCTTCACAGACGACGCCGCCCTTATCGCCTACACCGAAACCAGCATGCGCGTCTACCTTGCCACGCTTTTGATTTTTGGAGTCCAAGCCGCATGCCAATACACGTTTGTGGCGTTAGACCAAGCCAAGAAGGCGATTTTCCTCACTATTTGGCGAAAAATAATCTTGCTTATCCCTCTTATCTTTCTACTCCCCTACGCAGTGCCCGATCCGGCAATGGGGGTTTTCTTGGCGGAGCCCATCGCCGATACGATTGCCGTTTGCACAACCGCCCCCATGTTCCACTGGCACTACCGCAAGCTCTAACCGACGCAATGAGCAAAGGCCGTAGGCGCCCATTTGCGTCTCTGCACATTGCCGCCCTGCAGCCCAGCATGAGATATATGCCCTAAACGCCTTTTTGATACAATTCATCAGGTTTGTGAAGGCAAAACGCGAAGGATATGCAGATGGGCAACAAAAAGAAATTCCACGGAGCAAAGAAGGGCAAAGCGGTTATCGCCACGGTAATCGCCGGATTGATGGGCATGTTCTGCGCATTTGCGCTTGCCGGATGCGGCAGCGCATCATCGAGCACAAGCAACAATCCCGATGAAACGAAAACCGTGCGAATCGGCATCAAAGGCGACTTCATCGGCATCCTTGATTCGGTAACGCCAAAAATCGAATCCCTTGGATACAAGGTCGAAAAGGTGATTTTCGACGACTTCGTTCAACCCGACAACGCCTTGGTCGAAGGCTCTATCGATATGAACTGGCTTCAGCACGAGCCCTACATGAACGCATACAACTCCTCGAACAATGCCGACTTGGTCATGCTCAATCCCAAGCCGATCTACAACGTGTTCGGGTTCTACTCATCAAAGTGGTCGAGCATCGATGAAATCCCCGAGGGAGCAACTATCTGCCTCTGCAACGACCCGTCCAATAAGCTCCGCGGGCTCCAATTGCTGCAAGCGAACGGGCTTATCACCTTGAAGGACGGCGTTGAGTCGCCCACACAGTTCGATATTGTGGACAATCCCAAGAACCTGCAGTTCACCGAAGCTGAGATTTCGATGGTTCCCCAATCCATCGACGACTGCGACGGAGTGGCAGTGGCCGGCTTGCAAATGCTCAATGCCGGAAAAGACCCTTCGTCGTACCTGTTCTGCTCCGACGATGCAGACAACAAAGAATATGCCATCGGCCTTGTTGTGGCGGGAAAGAACAAAGATGCCGAATGGGCTCATGCCATCACGGAAGCGGTGGAGTGCGAAGAGCTGGCAACATTCTTGAAGGAAAACAAGAAGGGCGCTCAAATCCCCTCTTGGGAGTAACTACAACTTAGCCACGAAGATATAAGGTGTATTTTGCATGATCGAGATATCAAATCTTGGCAAAACATGGGATGACGGTTCCACTGTTCTGGACGATGTGAACCTGACGATCAACGATGGCGAATTGTACGCAATCATAGGTCGCTCGGGCGCGGGAAAAAGCACCCTTTTACGTTGCATCAACGGGCTCACGGGCTATCAGGCAGGCTCACTGAAAGTTGATGGCAAGGAAGTCAAAGACCTGACTGAAGCGCAGTTGCGGGAAATGCGTCGCAACATAGGCATGATCTTCCAGCACTTTTCGCTGCTCGAGCGGGAAACCGTATTCCAGAACGTTGCCCTTCCCATGAAGTGCTGGGGATACGATAAGGCTGAAATCGAAAAGAAGGTAACTGAGCTGCTTGAGCTCGTTGGCCTTGCCGATCGCGCAAACGCCCGCCCTCGCAATCTATCGGGCGGCCAAAAACAGAGGGTTGCCATAGCCCGTGCGCTCACCATGGATCCGAAATACCTCCTGTCGGACGAAGCGACATCGGCCCTTGACCCTAAAACCACCGCTTCTATCCTGGAACTTCTGATGGAAATCAACAAAAAGCTGGGGATCACAGTTGTGTTTGTTACCCACCAGATGGAAGTCGTTCGCGCTGCCTGCGAACGCGCCTGCGTGCTCGAGGATGGCGTCGTTGCCGCCGAAGACACCGTCGAGAATATCTTTATCGAAAAGCCTGCTTCGCTCGCACGCTTGCTTGGCGAGCACGAGAAGAACCTTCCCAACGAAGGGCATAACCTCCAAATCGCCTATCGCATCGAGAAACAGTCCGACGGACAGCTCTTAAGCGCTCTGTCGAAGAGCATCGATTATCTGCTGCCTATCGTTGATGGCCAAATTCGCGAGTTTCGCGGTACGCGTGTGGGCATCTTCGTCGTGAACGTCGACGACGCCCATTTCCCTGCAGCAAAACAATATTTATGCGAGCACAACATCAACTGGAAAGAAATAACGGGTACGCAAGCAGGCGGCAAATCCGTCAGCGTTGAAGGCATCTAAGGTATCGAGGATCAACCCATGGCTCTTGCAAATTATTCCTTTGAGCAAATTCTAGAAATGCTAATACTCCCGGCAGTGTTCGACACCTTGAAAATGGTGTTCCTGTCAGGAATTTTCGGCACCATACTCGGCTTCATCATTGGCATAGTGCTGGTTGTTACCGCCAAGGGGGGCCTGTGCGAGAATATCGTGGTCAACCGCGTGCTCGATATCATCGTGAACATCATTCGTTCGTTCCCCTTCATCATCTTGATGATATCCATCATTCCGCTGACCCGCCTGATCGTTGGCACCTCCATCGGCAATGAGGCGGCGTTGGTGCCCCTTACCGTTGCCGCTGCCCCTTTCATTGGGCGCATCGTGCAGAACGCCTTGCAAGAAGTGGATGCGGGGTTGATCGAGGCCGCCCAGTCGTTTGGCGCATCCAAACGTCAAATAATCTTCCGTGTGATGTTCAAAGAGGCCGTTCCTGCCATCGTATCGGGGCTTACCCTTGCAGTTATCAACCTTCTTAGCTGCTCGGCCATGGCAGGCGCCGTTGGCGCAGGCGGCTTGGGCGCTGTTGCCCTGACGTACGGGTATCAGAACTTCAATCAGACCATCATGTACAGCATTTGCGCAATACTCATCGTCTTGGTTGCCGTGCTTCAGTATTTAGGCGACTTCCTCTACAAGAGGCTGAAATAGAGCTTCAGCAAGAAAGCCCCAGCCGGGGCTTTCTTTATGCCTACAGAAGCCCCCAGAAGCCGCCGGTGGCGGCCAGCAGGGCGAACCACAGCGGGGGCACGAACAGCGCGGGAAGGAGGTTCATGGTGCTGATCTCCTTGAGCTTGAGCAGGTTCAAGCCGCTTGCAAGGATGAGCAAGCCGCCAATGATGGCGATCTCACACATGAGCCCATCGCCCATAAGCGGGGCCAGCACGTTCGCCAACAGGAAGATGGCCCCCTGCCAGCAGAACAGCACCACCGCGGCGAACGCAATGCCGATGCCGAACGTGGCGCCGAACACCATGGAGGAAACCAGGTCGAGCGTGGCGTTGGTAAGAAGGTAGGTCTCGTCGCCGTACAGTGCGCTGTTGATGGGCCCCAGGATGGAAAGGGTGCCCACGCAGAACAGCATGATGGCGGTGGAAAGGCCCTTCGCGAAATCGGAGTCGCTCTTCTTCGAGCGCTTTTCCACCGCGCGCTTGAAACGGCCCTCCAGGTCGAGGGCGGTGCCCACTACCGCGCCGATGGCCATGCTGGCGATGAACAGCACCGGATACGAGCTGTTCGGCATGTTCTGCACCACGGCGTTTATGCCCATGCCCACGGTTGCAACGCCCAGCGCCACGAAGATGGCCTCTTGGTACTTGGGCTTCAGGCCCTTCTTGGCGATGCTGCCGATGGCCGAGCCCAGCAGGATGCAACAGGTATTTACGATGGTTCCGATCATGGCATTGAAGTATATACCTGCAGTCGCCGGCCACCGGGTCCGAAATGCCGCAGATGGCACGCAGCGAAAACAGGTGCGCGGACGGCAAGGGCGCAGAATCTAGCGGGTAGGAAGAAGCAAGCATTTGTGCGCAATGCGTGGGGCACCTGCCGCCGAAAAGCAGCCGGCCGCACAAGGCGGCCGGGCATAGGGGAAACGGGGTTACAGCGAACGGGCTGCGTTGATTGCTGTGCGAAGGGCGGTGATAACCGTGCCCCGGAAGGCGTTCTGTTCCAAGACCTCCAGCCCCTTGATAGTGGAACCGGAAGGCGAGGTTACCTGGTCTTTCAGCTCGCCGGGATGCTTGCCGGTTTCCAGCACCATCTTCGCCGAGCCCATAACGGCCTGCGCCGCGATCTCGTAGGCCTGTGTGCGGGGAAGTCCCTCGGCAACGCCGGCATCGGCCAAGGCCTCGATGAACATATATACATAGGCAGGGGTACTGCCGCCAACGGCGCTGCAGGCATCCACCAGGCTTTCCTTCAGCTGAACGGTTTTGCCGAAGCTCTTCAGCAGGCCTTCGACATACGACACGTCTTCGGCGGTTGCTAAGCTGTTGGCGCAGTACGCGGTAAGGCCCTCGCCCACCAGCGCCGGCGTGTTCGGCATGGTGCGGATGATGCGAACGGGCTTGCCGAAACGCTCTTCCAACCAGGCGATGGTCTTGCCCGGCGCGATGGTTACCACAACCTGATCGGGGCGAACAGCATCACGAACCTGGGAAATGACGTCTTCGTATTGATAGGGCTTAACGCTCAGGAACAGGACATCGGCGGCTTGGGCAACTGCCAGGTTGTCGGTGCCGGCGTTGATGCCGAACTCGGCGGCAACCGCCTGCGCGCTTTCCTCATGCGCGTTCGAGCCGTAGATATCGGCTGCGGCAACCGCGCCGCTGTTGATGATCCCCTTCATCATGGCCTTGGCCATGTTCCCGCATCCGATGAATCCCAGCTTCATTGCCGCCTCCTAAGAACACCATTGCATCCGCATGCCGCAACGGACCCGTCAAAGCAGGCGCGAAACGGCAACGGACAAGACTTACCGCAAAGTATAGCAACCGCTTGTTGCGAACTTGATTCAAAGGGGAAAGCGGCACGCGCGCCTAGGAGCGCATAACGGAAACGGCGATCTTCTTCACCGTGTAGGCAAGGTCGCCCTTCTTGTTGGCCTCCGTGTAGTCGTAGTCCAGGGTGGCCGTCCAGGAATAGGAGGTGCCCGTCATTTCGGCAGTGCCGTCGAACGTGTAGGTTTCGCTGGTGAGCGTCTTGCGGTCGGGGCCATACGAGGAGTACTCGCTTTTCTGGGGAAGCTCCACGCTGCCCTTCGCAACGGTGGTAAGCCCCGCCTTGCCCAGGATGTTCTCTACGATATGGAACTTCTGCACCGCATCGGCAAACGCGATGTTGCCGTAGCCCAGCAGCGAGGTGGGAGCTGAATAGGATGCGGCCACCACGTTGCCCTCCGCATCAAGGCCGAGCGTTACCGTGGGCGTTCCGGAAAGGGTGTCGCCCTTTTCGTCGGTAAGGACCACCGTTATCTCTTTGCTGAAGCCGATCGAGGTCATAGGCGCTTCGTCCTGCACGGCAGCGCCGTGGCCGATCTTCGCAATGGCCGTATCGCCGGAAAGCCCCATCAGCCCGATAAGGTTGGTTACCTGGGTAGAGGCGTTCGTCACCTGCGGCTTGCTGCTCTTCGATGCCTCGATGGCCTCAGTGTCGTCCTGGGCGGCGAACGAATGCATTTCCCGAGAGGAATTGAAGGCGAACGCCACCATCAGGCACACGGCGAGCACCACCATTATGGCAACCAGGGCGATGAGCCACTTCAGGCCCCTCTTGCTGTTCTTCGTCTCGGCGGATTCGAGCACCTTACACCCCCTGTGCTGGCCTAATGGTTAAGCCCGAAGTACACCGCGAAGCCGATCAGGCACAGCACCACCACGGCGATGATGATCTTCTGCAGCCCGGCAAAGGGTACCGGCCCCTCCAAGTCTTCCTGGGTGGCCTGGTAGGAATCCTGCGAAGCCGAGTGCGATGGGGCCGCTTCGGCGGCGGCTTCGCCGGCAGCGTTCTTGCCAGCGGCGGAACGACTGCGACCCTCAGACGGCGCATCGGACTGGCGCTCGGACGCAACCGCGCCCGCAGCATGGCCGTCGCCGGACCCGTTGGCATCGGCCGCACCCTGGGTGGAACCCTGGACATGAACGCCCGACGCATCGACGCGCAGCACCTCTTCTTCAGGTGCCACGTCAACGCTGATCAGGGAGTATTTCTTATCGTCTGGCACGCAGGCACTCCCCTATTCCATGTAACCGGACATCTGCTTGGCAAGCGCATCGCCCGTGGCAACCGCTTCCTCGGCGCTGGCGCCCACCGTGAACAGGTACACCTTCACCTTGGGCTCGGTGCCGCTGGGGCGAACGATAACCTTGTTGCCGTTCTCTAGGTCGAACTGCAGCACGTTGGCAGAAGGAAGGCCACCGACGCCTTCCTGGTAGTCGAGGAAGGCCTGGACCTTCAGCCCCGCGATTTCGGCAGGCTGGCTTTCGCGGAACCCGGCCATGATGTTCGCCATGGCCTGAGCGCCCGCCGCGCCCTCGAACGCGAAGGAGAGCGTGCGGTTGTGGTGGAAGCCGAACTCGCGGTAGATATCCTGCATGGCTTGGTACAGGTTCTTGCCCTGGGTGCGGTAATAGCGCGCCATCTGGCAGATGAGCATGGAAGCCACCACGGCGTCCTTGTCGCGCGCATGGGTTCCGGCAAGGTAGCCGTAGCTTTCCTCGAAGCCGAACACGAAGCGCTCGGGGGCGCCGGCCTGTTCCAGCTCGGCGATAACGCCGCCGATGTACTTGAAGCCGGTGAGCACGCGGCGCATCTGAACCCCGTACTTGGCGGCAACGGCGTCGGCCAGGCTGGTGGAAACGATGGTGGTAACGGCTACCGGAGCTTCCGGCAGCGTGCCGTTCTCCTTCCGCATGCGGCAGATGAAATCGAGCAGCAGCACGCCCACCTCGTTACCGGAAAGCAGCTGGTAATCGTCGCCGTCCTTCACTGCCGTGCCCACACGGTCGCAGTCGGGATCGGTGGCAAGCAGCAGGTCGGGATGCACCTGCTCGCACAGCGCGATGCCGCACTCCAGCGCCTCGCGGATCTCGGGATTGGGATATGGGCAGGTGGGAAAATTGCCGTCGGGCTTTTCCTGTTCCGGCACCACATGCACGTCGGTAACGCCGATGCGCTTCAGGATGCGCGTGACGCATTCCAGGCCCGTGCCGTTCAGCGGGGTGTACACCACGCGAAGGTCGGATTCCTCCTGATCGATATGCTGCTCGTACACCGCATCGAGGAAGGCGTCCAGCACGTCCTCGCCGATGAAGTTGGCAAGGCCGGCCTCTTCAGCCTGGGCAAACGGCATGGTTTTCACGTCGTCAAACATATCCACGCGGGAAATAGCCTCGGTGATGGCATCGGCGATGCTGGAGGCTATCTGACAGCCGTCGGGGCCGTACACCTTGTAGCCGTTGTACTTGGCCGGGTTGTGGCTTGCCGTGACGTTGATGCCGATGGCGCAGCCCAGGTAGCGCGTTGCGAAGGAAAGCGCCGGCGTGGGCTGAAGGCGCGGGTACACATACGACTTGATGCCGTTTGCCGCCAGCACGCTTGCCGCGGTATGGGCGAACAGCTCGGAATTGATGCGCGAATCGTAGCAGATGGCAACGGTGCCGGGCTGGCCTTCGCCGGCCTGGGAATTGATGTAGTCGGCAACGCCCTGGGTAGCCTGGCCCACCGTATGGATGTTCATGCGGTTGGTGCCGGCGCCCAGCACACCGCGCAGGCCGGCCGTCCCGAACTCAAGGTTGCGATAGAAGGCGTCTTCAATGGCAGACTCATCGCCCGATTCGCCCATTGCGCGCAGGTCGGCGCAAAGCTCGGGGTCGGAAACCTTCTTACACCAAAGGTCGTACAGGGAACGGCAATCCATAAGGCACTTCCTTACCATGCTGTGAATGCTCTTGAAAGCTGTTGGAACAATGCACTTCAGTATACCCCGAGCGCTCTACGCGAAATGCGGCGCCCCACCCCCGTAAAACAAAAATCCCCGCCGCTTGAAACGACGGGGATACGCAAACAGATGACGTAGCTCTTACCCTGTATCATCCTTCGGGCTGGCCATGCACGAAAGCCCCGTGTTGCCCCATGGCTGCGCCCGATAACGTGTTGGGATATTTATACCGCCGAGGTTTCAATCAGTAAAACAGTAATCTATTATAGCGGTGTTAAGTATTGCTTAAAGGAGACCGATGGACACCTCTCGCTACCGCGCATTCATCCAGGCCGTGGACCAGGGAAGCCTTTCCCGGGCCGCCAAAGCGCTGGACTACACCCCTTCGGGCGTGAGCCAGCTTATCAGCGCGCTCGAACGCGACCTGGGCTTTCCCGTGCTTGAGCGCGGATCGCACGGCGTTGCCCCCACCAAGGAAGGCGCGCGCATCCTTCCCGTGGCCCGCGCCGCAGTGCAGGAAGAAGACCGCCTGCTGCAGATGGGCTCCGAGATAAAGGGCCTTTCCACCGGCCAGGTAACCATCGGCTCGTACCCCAGCGTGGCCGCCCATTGGCTGCCCGGCGTGATCAAGGCGTTCCACGAGCAGTACCCCGCCATCGAGGTGCGCATCATGGAGGGCATCCACCAGGAGATCAGCGAATGGATGGGCAGCAAAGAGGTTGACCTGTGCTTCATGAGCTACGAGCCTTCGCTTGCCTACGATTGGATCCCCCTGGCGCGCGACCCCATGGTTGCCGCCCTGCCCAAGGGCCACCCCTTCGCGAAGCGGAAGAACTACCCCATCGAGAATTGCAGCGACGAGGCGTTCATCATGCCCGGCAAGGGCCAAGACGTGGACACCCTGGGCGTTCTGGCGCGCCACAAGCTGAACCCCCACATCGCCTACGAGACCATAGAAACCGTGGCGACCCTGGGGTTGATCGAGGCCGGAATGGGCATGACCATCATCAACAGCCTGGCCGTGCAGAAGTATGCCTTCGACGTTGCCCTGGTGCCCGTGGAACCGGCCGAGAGCATCCTGTTCGGCATTGCCGT
>CAVHGQ010000016.1:11686-13229 GCA_963635335.1 Candidatus Melainabacteria bacterium
CGCACCTGAACCGGAACCAGCGAATCGCCGCGGCTTTCCACGATGTGGTAGCCGATAGACTCCATGCGCGCATGCAGGCACCAGCGGCACTCCGCAGCTTCCTCGCCCGTGCAGATCTTGTTGTCGTAGAGGCTGTAGTCCTTGCGATGCGCCACCGGCGAAAGGTTCGGCATAACCACGTTCGCCCCGGCAAGAATCCCCTGCTCACGCCCATCAGGCGCAATGGTTCCCAAGGCCGTGGTGGCCGGCAGTAACGTGTTAGGGAGCATCAGGCGAAGGCACGAGAGCATGAACAGGGAAAGCTCCAGGCTCCCTTGCGGCTCGTGGGCAAAAGGCGTTTCCCTATGCGGAACGAACGGGCCGATGCCCACCATATGGGGCTGAAGATCCTCCAAGAACACCATGTCCTCCGCCAGGCAACGGGCCGTCTGCCCGGGCGAGCCAACCATGAACCCGGCGCCTACCTGGTAGCCGATCTGGCGCAGGGCGTACAGGCAGCGCTTGCGTTCTTCCAGCAGCATTCCCGCAGGATGCAAGGTTGCGTAGTGGGCGGCATCCGCCGTTTCATGACGAAGAAGGTAGCGAGTAGCCCCCGCATCGAACAGGCGCTGGTACGACTCGCGCGAGCGCTCGCCCAGGGAAAGGGTTATGGCACAGTCGGGGTAGCGCTGGTGGATGGCGGCAACTATGCCCACCATGCGCTCGTCGTTGAAGAACGGGTCTTCCCCACCCTGCAGAACGAAGGTACGAAAGCCCAGGCCGTAGCCCTGCTCGCAGCATGCCAATATCTCTTCTTCGCCAAGGCGATAGCGGTTCGCGCATGAGTTGCTGCGCCTGATGCCGCAGTACAGGCAGTCGTTCTTGCAGTAATTGGTGAACTCGATAAGCCCGCGGGTGAACACATCCTTGCCGTAGCGCTCGTCGGCCACCCTGCGCGCCCGCTGCGAAAGGTCGGCCGCCAATTCGGGCGTGCGTCCCGAAATGAAACGCTCCCATTCCGCAAGGGAAAGGCACTGCTGATCTTGCAGCTTGTCCAACAAGCTATATAGGCTGGCTTGCGTCAATGGGGCTCCTTCCGCGTTGCGCCCATGGTACGGTACCGCACGCCCTTGCTCAACCCGCCCGAGGCGTACCGGTCGCCTTCGCGCCGGCGAGGCCCCGACGCCAGCAAGCCCCCAACGGCCGCTGTGCCGGCAAACCCCCAACGAGCTATCCCGCAAAACCAAGCCCATACCCCAGCTCGCCTCCCAACCTACGCCGCACCGCTACAATGGTTCAGCGGAACAGGAAGGAGGACCACCTTGCAGAAGCAGACCTACCAGCGCATGACCGAGTCGCTGCGCGCGCGGCCGCGCCTGGCGAAGGCGATCATCGCAGCCAACAAGGCCATCACCTACGCCATCTACTTGGCATACCCCGCCCTTATCTGCTGGCTCGTTTTCGCATCCTGTACCTCGGGCTTCGCCGATACGAGCCAAACCACGCTCCTGCTGAAGGCCGTCCTTGTTCCTGCAACGGGCTTTGCCCTGCTCAGCGTATTCCG
>CAVHGQ010000016.1:13584-15384 GCA_963635335.1 Candidatus Melainabacteria bacterium
GAAAACCCCCTGTTGCACTCCCCCTACACCGGGCGTATAGTAGCCGCCATCACATATTCGATGAAGCCCTTGGAACCCACGCGGAACCGAGGGTGGAGAAAACTCTGGAGAATCTCTTAAATGAGATGCCGACGGTGCAAGGCCCAAGCCAATCCCCCCCAGGAACGCTTGGATGCTCAATCTCTCAGGCAAAAGGACAGAGACGGGTACCCCCGCCCCTTGTTTTCACATTTGAAGGTTCCCTAGGGTTTTCTCGAAGAGCAACCCTAGGAGGTTACCAAACGTGGATGAATTACTTCTAATCGTCCAAACCATCAACACCTATCTTTCGAACTACGTGCTGATCGTGCTGCTCATCGGCTGCGGCCTGTTCTTCACGGTGCGCACGCGCTTCGTTCAGGTTCGCTGCTTCCTGGAAGGCCTGAAGGGCATGTTCGGCGGCTTCTCGCTGAACGGCAAGAAGCACGAGAGCGGCATGAGCTCGTTCCAGGCCGTTGCCACCGCAATCGCCGCTCAGGTAGGCACCGGCAACATCGTAGGTGCCTGCGGCGCAATCCTCATCGGCGGCCCGGGCGCCATCTTCTGGATGTGGGTCATCGCCTTCCTGGGCATGGCCACCAACTACGCCGAGGCCGTGCTGGCGCAGAAGACACGCTTCATCGACGAGGACGGCAAGGTCCATGGCGGCCCGGTGTACTACATCAAGACCGCCTTCAAGGGCAAGTTCGGCACCTTCCTGGCCGGCTTCTTCGCCGTGGCCATCATCTTGGCACTCGGCTTCATGGGCTGCATGGTTCAGTCCAACTCCATCGCCTCCACGATGAACACCGCATTCGGCATCCCCACCTGGGTTGTCGGCATCCTTATCGTGATGTTCGCCGGCTTCATCTTCCTGGGCGGCATCTCCCGCTTGGCATCCGTCACCGAGAAGGTCGTTCCCTTCATGGCCATCATCTATCTGGTCGGCGGCATCATTGTGCTCATCGCCAACGCCGCGCATGTGGGCGATGCCTTCGCTCTCATCTTCCAGTTCGCCTTCAACCCCAACGCAGAGATCGGTGGCGTGACGTTCGGCCTTATCGCAGCTCTTTCGCAGGGCGCCAAGCGCGGCCTGTTCTCGAATGAGGCAGGCATGGGCTCCACCCCGCACGCTCACGCAATGGCAAACGTGAAGAACCCTCACGAGCAGGGCGTCCTCGCCATCATCGCCGTGTTCGTCGACACCTTCGTGGTTGTTACCATCACCGCACTGGTTACCATCACGGTCCTCTACACCGGCGACGGCCAGCTGGCACAAGGCCTCTACGACGGCATCGACAAGACCAACATGGCCCAGATCGCCTTCGGCAGCGTGTTCGGTGAGTTCGGCGGCAACGCATTCGTGGCCATCTGCCTGCTGTTCTTCGCCTTCAGCACCATCCTGAGCTGGAACCTGTTCGCCAAGATCAACGTGAACTACCTGTTCGGCAAGAAGGCCGTGCCCGTGTTCAGCGTTATCGCACTGTGCTTCATCTTCACCGGCTGCATGCTTTCCAACGACCTGGTGTGGGAGTTGGCCGACATGTTCAACCAGCTGATGGTTCTGCCTAACGTTATCGCGCTTATCGCACTCAGCGGCGGCGTTACCATGTGCGCCCGCACCCGCGGCAAGAAGTTCCACCTGAAGCAGCAGGAGGCAACCGAGCTGAAGAACCAGGGCAACGCCGAATAGCGCTACCCCAACCCATCCCTAAGGTGCTTGACCCCAACAGCACCTCTCCCCTACAAGGAAGGAGCCGCAATCCCCTGCGGCTCCTTCCT
>CAVHGQ010000017.1:0-10358 GCA_963635335.1 Candidatus Melainabacteria bacterium
CCCTTTCCGCTGCGTTCGGCGGGGAAGCCAAGGATTACAAGGACAAGATCACCCAGGACACCAACTTCGTGTACCTATATAAAGGTTCCGATGAAGACGGCATGAAGAAGATCAAGGAACTGGGTATCGACGGCGTTGATTTCGAGAAGACCACCAAGCGCGTGTACCCGTGCGGCGCGGTGGGTAGCCAGATCATCGGCGTGCTGAATTCCGATGGCAAGGCGCTTACCGGCCTGGAGCTGTACTACGACGACATCTTGGGCGGCACCGCCGGCAGCAAGACCACCGAGTACAGCAAGGAAGGCGTCCCCGTTCCCGGCACCGAGCAGGTTACGGCGGAGGTTGTGGACGGCAACGACATCGTGCTTTCCATCGACGTGGACATGCAGGAAAAGCTGGAGGAATCGCTTTCCGTGCGCGTGGAGGAAGTGCAGGGCAAAACCGGTTCGGCCATATTGATGGATTCCGCCACCGGCGAGATCTACGCATGCTCCTCTTCGCCCACCTTCGACATCACCAACATGAGCGACGTGAAAGAAGGCGCCACCAACCTTTCGGGTATTTCGTCGGCCTACGAGCCCGGTTCCATCATGAAGCCGCTTACCATGCTGGCCGCGCTTTCCGATGGAAAGGTGACCGCCGATTCCACCTATTACTGCCCCAACAAACTCACGGTTGACAACTACACCATCACCGACTCGCACTCGCGCGCATCGAAGGACATGTCGGTGACCGATATCATCGCGGAGTCTTCGAACGTGGGCATCTCGCTGGTGGCGAAAGACCTTACCTTCACGCGCCTGTACGACTACATACAGCAGTACCAGCTGTGCCAGAAGACGGGCGTGGACTACCCGGGCGAGGCTTCGGGCGTTGTTGCCGAGCGCGACAAATGGACGGAAGTCCAGGGCTACAACATCAGCTTCGGCCAGGGCCTTACCACTTCGCCCATTGAGATGGTGCGCTTCTACGGCGCGCTGGCCAACGACGGCGTGGCCTGCACCCCGCACTTCCTGGTGGATGTGCCCAGCGAAAGCAGCCCCCGAACCTACGAGACCACCCAGATAACCGACCGGGTCGATTGCATAACCAGCCTGGAGGGCATGATGCAGCAGGTAGTTGAGCGCGGCACGGGCACCGATGCCAAGATCAGCGGCTACCGCGTAGTGGGCAAGACCGGCACGGCCGAGATCGCGTCGGATACCGGCGGCTACCAGGAGGGGATGTACAACCTCTCGTTCGTGGGCTATCTGCCCGACACTTCCACCAACCTGGTGTGCTTTGTGGGGGCTACGGATGTTCCCGGCGAGAGGAAAACCGTCCCTGCGTTTCGGGATATAATGGCGTTTGCGATTGATCGCTACAACATCACTCAGAATTGAGGTTCCTATGACCCAGAAGACATGCGGAGAGCTATTCTCGGGCATTGATTGCACCATCATCGGCAATGCCGACGAACCCGTTTCCGGTATCGCCTATCGCAGTGATGCGGTAGCGCCCGGCGATGCGTTTTGCTGCATCGTGGGCCTGAAAAGCGACGGCCATTCCTACGCTCAGGACGCCATCGACCGCGGCGCCCGCGTGCTCATCGTGGAGCGCAAGGTGTACCTGGCCGACGCTTCCGATGTCACCGAGGTTGTGGTGAAGGACTCGCGCAAGGCCATGGCCCGCATGGCTTCCCGCTTCTACGGCGAGCCCAGCAAGGCGTTTTCCCTGGTGGGAATCACGGGCACCAACGGCAAGACCACCACAACCTACCTGGTGGACCACATCGCCCAGGCGCTTGGCAGCCGCACCGGCCTTATCGGCACGGTGGGTATCTCCGTTGCCGGCGAAAGCCAGCCTTCTTCGCACACTACTCCTGAATCGCCCGACCTGCAGAACCTGTTCGCGCAGATGCGCGATGCCGGCTGCGGCGTGGTTTCCATGGAAGTGAGCTCGCATGCGTTGGACCTGGACCGCACCTGGGCCAGCGATTTCGCGGTAACCGCGTTCACGAACCTCACGCAAGACCATCTTGACTACCACAAGACCTTCGAGTCGTACTTCGCCGCCAAGGCGCGCCTGTTCTCGAAGGATTACCCCGCCAAGCGCGTTATCAACATCGAGAGCAAATGGGGCAAGGAGCTGCTGAAGCGCTGCTCCGCCAACGAAGACGCTATCATCACCACTGGCTTCGACGCCTCTGCGCAGATCCACCCGGTGAACGTGGAGTACGGCGTTTCCGGCACCACGGTAGAGCTTTCCGTGCGCGGCACGGTGCACAAGTTCACCTACCCGCTGGTGGGCCGTTTCAATGTAGAGAACATCATGACGGCGTTCGGCATCGCCCTTCAGCTGGGCTATCCGGCTTCCGCCATTGCCGAGGCCCTGCGCGATGCGCCGGCCATCCCCGGTCGCCTGCAGCGCATCAAGGCGGAAAACGACGGCGGCGTTTCGGTGTACGTTGATTACGCCCATACGCCCGACGCGCTGGAGAACGCCATTGCCTCCGTTTCCGCTCTGGTGGAAGAGGGGCACCGCACCCTGGTGGTGTTCGGCTGCGGCGGCGACCGCGACGCAAGCAAGCGCCCCATCATGGGCAAGGCCGCGCTGGCCGCCGATTACGCCGTGGTGACCTCCGACAACCCGCGCACGGAAGACCCGCAGGCCATCATCGACGACATCGTCGATGGCATGCGCGAAGGCCAGGGCCGCTTCGATGTGGTGCCCGACCGCGCCGCGGCCATCGAGCGCGCCATCAGCCAGGCGAAGGCCGGTGACGCCGTGCTCATCGCGGGCAAGGGTCACGAGGATTACCAGATCGTGGGCACCGAGAAGCATCACTTCGACGACCGCGAGGTGGCCGCCGCGGCACTTCAGAAGGTGTTCGGATAACCGTTATGCAGTTCTCCATCAACAAGCTGGCTTCCATTCTGGAGGCCGAAATCGTGGTGCCCGCCGCCGATAGCGAGCGCGTTGTAACCAGCATCACCTGGGACTCCCGCGAGGTTGCCCCGGGCGGCCTGTACGTTGCGCTTCCCGGCGAAAAGGTGGACGGCCATTCGTTCATCCCTGCTGCGTTCGAAGCCGGTGCGGTTGCAGCGTTGGCCATGAGCCAGCCCAGCGAAGAGGCGGTTGCCGCTGCCGAGCAGGCGGGCGGCGCCATCCTTTTGGTGAACTCCACCTTCGACGCGTTCCCGAAGCTGGCGCGCGCATGGCGCGAATGCCTGAAAGGCCAGGTTGTTGCCCTTACCGGTTCCATGGGCAAGACCACCACGAAGAACCTTACGCGCGATGTGCTTTCCATGGCGCTTTCCGGCACCGCCACCAAGGCGAACCAGAACAACGAGCTGGGCGTTCCGCGCACCGTGCTGGATGCTTCCGCTGAGAACGACTTCACCGTGGTGGAGATGGGCATGCGCGGCCTGAGCCAGATATCCGGCCTGGTCAGCTTCGTGCAGCCCACTGTATCGGTTATCACGAACGTGGCCGAGTGCCACCTGGAGCTTCTGGGCTCGATGGAGAACATCGCCCGTGCCAAGTCCGAGGTGCTGGAAACGCTGCAGGCCGGCAACGTTGCCGTGCTGAACGCCGCCGATGCCTTCACGCCGCAGATCCGCGAATGGCAGAAGCTCGACGAGCGCGGCATAGAGGTGCTGCTGTTCGACGGCTCCGGCAATGCCGCGGCCGAAAACGGCGACCTTACCGCCTACGCAACCGATATCCGGCTGGATTCGGAAGGCTGCCCGCTCTTCACGCTGCACCTTCCCGGCACCAGTTTGCCCTGCTCGCTTGCGCTGCGCGGCGCCCACAACGTGAACAACGCCTGCGCCGCCGCTGCGGTTGCCTGGCGCTTGGGCGTTCCGGCCGAGGCCATCGTTGCCGGCTTGGCCGCTTCGCAGGCTGAATCCGGCCGCCAAGAGGTGCTTCGCTCGAAGGCGGGCATCACGGTGGTGAACGACGCATACAACGCCAACCCCGATTCCATGTGTGCATCCCTTGCGGTGCTCTGCGCCATGGACGTGCCCGGCAAGCGCTTCGCCGTGCTGGGCGACATGGGCGAACTGGGTGCGTACACCGAAGAGGGGCACCGCAAGGTGGGCTCCTTCGTGGCCGCCTCCAAGGTGGACACCCTTATCTGCGTGGGCGAGCTTTCCCGCATCATCGCCGCCGCTGCGCGCAAGGCGGGCTTCCCGGCCGCGGGCATCTTGCAGGCCGAAAGCCGCGAGCAGGTGCTGGCCTACCTTACCGAACATGCCGCTTCAGGGGATGCCGTGCTGGTGAAGGCATCGCATTCCATGGAGCTTGATCGTATAGCCAAGGGGTTGTTGAGCTAGCTATGGTTTCCTTCTCTCAGTATCCGACGTTCGTCGTGTTCCTATCGGTGTTCTTGGGCGCCGTGGTCACGATGCTGCTTATGCCGCTGTTCATCAAGTTCCTGCGCTCGCATCTTATCGGGCAGCAGGTTCGCGCCGACGGCCCGGAAAGCCACCTGGTGAAGCAGGGCACGCCCACCATGGGCGGCATCATCATGCTCATTGCCGCAACGGTGGTGGTCGCCATCCTGGCCGAGCCCGTACCCGAGACGTGGCTCATTTTGGCCGCCGTGCTGCTCACCGGCGCGCTTGGCCTGTTCGACGACGCTTCCAAGGTTGCCCACGAGCGCTCGCTGGGCCTTACGCCGAAGGCGAAGCTGGTGGGGCAGTTCATCATCTCCACCGCGTTCGTGCTGGCGGCGGTGAACTGGTTGGGCGTTGCCCCTACGGTGGAAATCCCCTTCGTGTTCACGTTCGACCTGGGCATACTCACCACCACGCTCCCCATCACCGCACCCACGGGCGAGCTGTTCGCCATCCCGTGGCTCTACGTGGTGTTCGCTGACCTTCTGCTTATGGGCATGAGCAACGCCACCAACCTTACCGACGGCTTGGACGGCCTGTTGGGCGGCACCTTCATGGTGGTGGCCTTGGTCATGGCCGCCATCACCTTCCGCGCCGGTCTGCTCGATTCGGCCATTATCGCCGCCGCGCTCGCTGGCTGCTGCATCGGCTTCCTCTGGTTCAACTCGTACCCGGCCGATATCTTCATGGGCGACACCGGCTCGCTTGCCATGGGCACCGCGCTGGGCTGTCTGGCCATCGTTTCTAAGACCGAGGTGCTGGCGCTCATCATCGGCGGCCTGTTCGTGGTGGAAGCCCTTTCGGTAATCATCCAAGTTGGCTATTTCAAACGCACGCGCAAGCGCCTGTTCCTTATGGCGCCGCTCCATCACCACTTCGAGAAGAAGGGCTGGAGCGAGGTGAAGGTGGTTATCCGCTTCTGGATCATCTCCGCTGCGCTGGCTGCGTTGGGATTCTGCCTGTATTTCGCTAAGACGTTGATAGGGTAGGTTATGGCTGCATCTTTCGATACCTCTAAGAAGAAGGCCCCGGTTTCGCTGGGGTCGGTGCTCGTTTTGGGCTTGGGCAAGTCGGGCAAGGCGGCGGCGTCGTATTGCGCCGACCTGCTGGGCTCGCGAGTGGAAAAGCTGGTCATCGCCGCGGGCGAGGGCAACGACGCCTCCCGTGCGGCTGCCGCCGAGTACCAGGCCAAGGGTGCAACGGTACTGTTCGACACCTACACGTTCGCCGAGCAGTTCGACCTGTGCATTGTGAGCCCGGGTATTTCCGAGAACTCCGATTTCTACCAGGCTGCCAAGGCAGCCTGTACCGAGGTAGTCAGCGAAGTGGAATTCGCCTGGCGCGAAAGCGCGGCCAGTTCGGTATGGGTGGCCATCACCGGCACCAACGGGAAAACCACCACCACGTCGCTTGCGGCCCATATCCTGCAAACGTGCGGGAAGCGCGCTGCGGCGGTGGGCAACATCGGCGACACCTGCCTGGAGGCCGTTGCCTCGGGCAAGGTGGACTGCTACGTTGCCGAGGTTTCGTCGTACCAGCTTGCCTCTACCAAGGATTTCGCGCCCGACGTGGCCGTGCTCCTGAACATCACGCCCGACCATTTGAAGTGGCACGGCAGCTTTGAGGCGTACGCCGATGCCAAGCGCAACATCTATGCCAACTGCGGCAAAGGCTGCACGGTGGTGCTTGACGCCACCAACGACGTGGTGCGCACCGACGTGAAGATGATCAAGGCCGTTATCGCGGCCGACAAGGGCTTCGACTACATTCCCATGGGAACCTGCCGCGGCCTGAACGAGAGCATGCGCGAAGATGCCTGCGGCTCTGCTGCGGCCGCCTTCCTGGACGAAGGCGTGCTCACGGTAGACTTCAAGGGCGAAAAGCACGTGCTGTGCAGCGAGTCCGAGCTTCAGATCAAGGGCGAGCACAACGCCTCCAACGCCCTGGCGGCGGCCAGCGCGGCCATTGCTCTGGGCTGCGACGATGCCAAGATCATCGAGGGGCTGAAGTCGTTCGCCCCGCTGGAGCATCGCATCGAGCCCTGCGGCACGGTGCAGGGCGTGCAGTGCTACAACGACTCCAAGGCCACCAACGTGGATGCCACGCTGAAGGCGCTAGCCGCTTTCGGCGAAAAGCGCCCCATCGTGCTGTTGGGCGGCTGCGACAAGGGCACCGACCTTGCCGAGCTGGTCTCGGCCGCTGAAAAGCACTGCAAGTCCGTGGTGTGCTTCGGCGCTGCCGGCGAGCGCTTCCTGAAGGCGTTCGAGGGCGCCAACCTGCCGGTATATTCCGCAACCAACCTTGAAGCGGCCTTGGACGAGGGGCTTTCCCACGCCCAGCCTGGCGACATCCTTACCCTTTCGCCCGCGTGCTCTTCCTTCGACGAGTTCAGCTGCTTCGAGGAACGCGGCGAGGTGTTCAAGCGCCTGGTAGCGCAGCGAGCCACAGAGCGGGGTGCCTAAGCGAGCGATGTCCCGGGAGCGAAAAACAGAACCTAAACGCAGCAAATCGCCCTCAAAGTCAATCCTGAAAAGCGCTCCGGCGCAAGAGATGATCCCTCGGCTGATGGTTGTCCTTTCCACCCTGTACTTGGTGGTGGTTGGCCTGGTGATGGTGTACTCGTCTTCTTCCATCACCTCGCTTGTCGAACAGGGTGACCCGCTGGGCGAAGCCATCAAGCAATGCCTGTTCGCCGTCATCGGCACCGGGCTCGCCGTTTTGGTGGCGAAATTCGTGGGCGAGGACGCATGGCGTGGCAGCGCCGGCAATCTGTTCTACATCGTTTGCATGGCTGTCCTGGTGCTCACGTTCCTGTTGGGCACGGTGGGCCTGGGCGCGAAACGCTGGCTGGTTATCGGCCCTATCTCCATTCAGATCTCCGAGTTCGCCAAGATCGCCTTCGTTATGCTTGCGGCTCGCTTCGTCGAGGAGTACCGCGAGGGTGGCCTTGATTTCAGATCCGCCGCAATCAAGGGCGGTGGCTTTATCGGGCTGCCGCTGCTCGTGTTCGTGCTCGGAGCGCAGTCCGACCTGGGCACCACCATCATCTGCCTGGTAGGGGTGGGCGTTGTGGTGTGGCTGGGCGGCCTTTCCGGGCGCACCACGGCTGCCGTCTTCCTGGTCGTCGCGGTGGCCGGCATCGTCGCCGTCATCATTGCCCCCTACCGCTTGCAGCGTTTGATGAACTTCTCCGACCCCTGGGCAGACGCGCAGAACACGGGCTACCAGTTGGTTCACTCGTTCAAGGCGCTGGCTTCCGGCGGGCTGTTCGGTGTGGGCATCGGCAATTCCTACGAGAAGCTGCTGTACCTGCCCGAAGCCGAGACCGACTTCATCTTCGCCATCGTGGGCGAGGAAATGGGTCTTGTGGGCTCGCTTTCGGTCATCGTGGCGTTCATGTTCTTCCTGGTGGGCGGCTTCACCATCGCCAAGCAGGCGCGCAGCCCGTTCATGTCGCTGTTCGCCGCCGGCCTTACCGTGATGATCGTGTTCCAGGCGTTCTTGAACATATCGTGCGTGGTGGGCCTGGCTCCCACCACGGGCAAGCCGCTCCCGTTCATTTCCTCGGGCGGCTCTTCCTTGCTCTCTTCGCTTTTGCTGGTGGGAGCACTGCTTTCCATTTCGTTCGGTTCCAGCGACGAAGGGGAGTACCGCCAGCGCCGCGACAACCTGAGGGTTGTTTCTGCCGAGCGCGGCGAGGGAAGGCGCCCCAGCTCGCCCAACGGCTATAGTGAAAGGGGCTCGGGCATCCGCATATCCCAGCAGTTGGATAGCGGCGTGATCTCGGTGCTGCAGCCCATGCGGGCAAGCACGCCCCCCATCCAAGCAACGTACGCCCGCCAGGTTCGGGCTCAAAGGAGGTAACTTCCATGCGCGTAGTTCTTTCCGGTGGCGGCACTGCCGGCCACATCAATCCGGCGCTGGCTTTGGCCGAGGTTCTGCAGGAACACGGCCACGAGGTGTTCTATGCGGGCACGCCCGCGGGGGTTGAATCGAAGCTCGTTCCCGCGGTGGGCATCCCGTTCAAGGGCTTCGAGGCCGCAGGCTTCGACCGCAGCCATCCGCTTACGCTGGTGAAGGGCCTGAAGAAGATCAACTCTTCGGCCAAGAAAGCAACCAAGTGGTTCTTGGAGATCAAGCCCGACGTGGTAGTGGTGTTCGGCGGCTACGTGTGCCTGCCGGTTGGCCAGGCCGCCAAGCGCATGGGCATCCCGCTGGTAATCCACGAGCAGAACTCCGTCATGGGCATGGCCAACGACTTCCTGTGCAAAGACGCTGCAGCCGTGTGCCTTACCTACAAGGTTGCGGGCAACAACGTCAAAGACCAAAGCAAGGTGCTGGTAACGGGCAACCCGGTTCGCTCTTCGGTGCTGAAGGCCACGCGCGAAGAAGGCCGCGACTACCTGGGCATTCCGCAAGATGCCACCATGCTGTTGGTATTCGGCGGCAGCTTGGGCGCGCGCCATATCAACACGGCACTGGTTGCCATGAAAGACCGCCTTATGCAGATGGACAACGTCTATGTGGTGCACATCACCGGCCCGAAGGAGCTGGATGCGGTGAACGAGGCGCTGGCCCTTACCGATGAAGAGAAGAAGCGCTACTTCGCCATGGGCTATCAGGACCATATGGGCGAAACGCTGGCGGCGGCCGACCTGGTGGTTTCCCGCGCCGGCGCATCTTCGCTGGCCGAGATCTCGGCTCGTTGCATCCCGGCTGTGCTGGTTCCGTTCCCCTATGCCACGGCCGACCATCAAACGGTGAACGCCGCCGAGTACGTTCAGCGGGGCGCCGCGGTGCTCATCAAAGATGACAAGGTGGAAGACCCGCAGTTCGAGAAGATCGTGTTCGCCCTGCTGGAAGACCCGGAAACCCGCGCCGACATGCGCGAGGCTGCAGCCACCTTCGAAACGCAAGACGCCGCCAGCCGCCTGTGCGACGTGGTGGAGCTTGTCGCGAAGAAGAAATAGGCAGCGGGGCGCATAGCCGGGCGGCAGAACCTGGGTCTGATGGGGTTCCGCGCGGCGTGGCTCCGGGCCGAAGGGGCTCCCGGCAGCTGCAGCGCGGTGGCCTGTCCGGCAGCCGAATCACGGCGGCACGCCCAGCCGCTCGTCCAGCACCCGCGCCCACGGGGCATTCCGCAATAGTTATGTGAGATTGGGCCGCCTTGGCGCCAGCCGCTAAGATAAAGGGCAGTCTCAAGGAGGTTATCCGCGGTGGAGAATCGCATCGAAAAAGTTCATTTCATCGGTATCGGTGGCGTCGGCATGAGCGGCATTGCCCATGTTGCCAAGGATCAGGGCATGGAAGTTTCCGGCTCCGACCTGCGCGAAAGCCGTTATACCGAGCAGTTGCGCGAAGCGGGCGTTAAGATCTTCATCGGCCAGAAGGCCGAAAACCTCGATGGCTTGGACCCCGATGTGGTGGTTGTTTCCACCGCTATCTTGGAGAACAACCCCGAGCTCAAAGAAGCCAAAAGCCGCAACATCCCCATCTGGCACCGCGCCAAGATGCTCGCCGCCCTTGGGGTGGGGAAGAGCACGCTGGCGGTTGCCGGCACGCACGGCAAGACCACCACTTCTTCCATGCTGGCCTCGGTGTTAGACGATATGGGCTTCGACCCCACGTTCCTCATCGGCGGCATCGTGCGCGCCTACGGCACCAATGCGCACAGCGGCAAGGGCGAGTACTACGTGGTGGAAGCCGACGAGAGCGACAAGTCGTTCACCTACCTTGACCCGACATCGGTGCTGGTCACCAACATCGAGGCCGACCATCTTGACCATTACAGCGACCTGGACGAGATCTACCATCTGTTCGGCGACTTCATCGCATCCGTCCACGAAGACGGCTATGCCGTGGTGTGCGGCGACGATGCCGCGCTGGTGAAGGTTGCCCGCGACACGGGCGCGAAGGTGCTCACCTACGGCTTCGGCCCTGAATGCGACACGGTGGTTTCGAACTACGTTCCGAAGG
>CAVHGQ010000017.1:10981-14718 GCA_963635335.1 Candidatus Melainabacteria bacterium
GGCTTGCGCGAGCGCGAAGCGAGCCATGCATAATGTGCGCTCGCCACGCATCTGAACTGGAGCTTTTGCGCTTCGACGAGGAATTCGACGGCTCGGTGAAACTCGACGAGCCCATGTCGCGCCACACCACGTACCGTATCGGCGGGCCTGCCCGCGCGTTCGCGGAAGTGAATTCCATCGCCGCTTTGGGCACGCTGCTGAAGGTGTGCGCCGAAGAGGGCCTGCCGTACTATGTGGCGGGCAAGGGCTCCAACCTCTTGGTCTCGGATGCAGGCTACCCTGGTGTGGTGGTTTCCCTGGCGGGTGAGTTCCGCACCTGGCGCTTCAACGAAGAAGACGCCCAGGTGGTGGTAGGCGCCGGCACCATGCTCTCCCGCCTGGTGCAGGAAGTGTTCCACAAGGGCCTTTCCGGCATGGAGTTCGCCGTGGGCACCCCGGGAACCGTGGGCGGCGCTCTGGTGCAGAACGCGGGAACGGCCACCGATTGGATCGGCAGCCGCGTGGTTTCTGCAACCACCTACTGCCTCGAGCAGGGTTTGCGCCTGTATACTGCGAGCGACCTGGAATGGGGCTACCGCTCCTCTTCGTTCAAGCCCGGCGAGGTGCTGGTGGAATGCGAGCTTCGCCTGGAAAAGGGCTACCCGGGCAACATCAACGAGCGCATGAGCGAGCTTCTGCGCCGCCGCAAGGAAAGCCAGCCGCTCGATTTCCCTTCGTGCGGCAGCGTTTTCATGAACCCGGAAGGGCAATCGGTGGCGCGCCTTATAGAGCAGGCAGGTCTGAAGGGCTTGCGCCAGGGCGATGCGCAGATATCGGAAAAGCACGCCAACTTCATCGTGAACAGGGGAAATGCCACTGCTTCAGATGTGTTGGCGCTCATTGGCAAAGCACAAGACGAAGTAAGGGGGCGCTATGGCATCGAGCTCCAGACGGAGGTCAAGCTACTCGGCTTCGAGTAGGCCTTCCGCGCGCGGCCGCGCCTCGGCGCGCCCCTCTACCGTGAAGGGCCGTCCCAGCCAGGGTCGCTCGCTGCGCTCTTCCGCTTCGTCGCGTTCGGGCATGGCCGGCGGCCGTCCCTCTTCGCGCGGGTACGGCCAGGCGCGCCCCAGCGTGCGGAACACGGCATCGGGAGCGCCCCTTCGCTCGGTCAGCGTTTCCGAGGTGCGCAATGCCTCGCGCTACCGCCAGCGTGCGGCGAAATCGCATCGCCTCATGGGCGTGCTCATCGCCGTGGTCGTGGTGGTTGCGGTGCTGGGCATCGGCAGCTTCGCCCTTTCCAGCACGGGCGCCTTCGAGGTGGAAAAGGTCACCGTTTCGGGTGCCGACCACATCTCCAGCGAAGATCTTACCCAGCTTGCCGCCGTGCCCGAGGGCACCACGCTCTTGAACGTGGACGCCAACGGCATCACCTCGCGCCTGACCTCGAACGCCTGGGTGAAAAGCGCCTCGGTGGACCGCGTGTTCCCCGACACGCTGAACCTGAGCATCACCGAGCGCGACATCTCGGCGGTGGTCTCGGTAACGGTGGACGAGTCGAACACGGTTGAGCGCTGGGCGCTTTCCTCCGACGGCATGTGGCTGTGCAAGATCCCCGACGACCGCGAAAGCCCGGAAGGCAAGGCGCTGCCCAGCCAGGTGTACGAAGACGCCGACAATGCGCTGGAGATCACCGACATCCCGTACGGCTCCAAGCCCGAGGCGGGCTCGTACTGCAACAACGCCAACGTGGAAAACGCGCTGGGCGTCATCGACGGCATGACCACCGAGCTTGCCAGCCAGGTGAAGAGCGTGGCCGCCGCCAGCAGCGAGTCCACCACGCTCACCCTGCAGAACGGCATTGAGATCGCCTTCGGCAGCTCGAAGGACATCCGCGACAAGGAGCGCGTGTGTCTGCAGCTGATGGCCGAGCACGAGGGCAAGATCTCGTACATTAATGTGCGTGTTGTGAATAAACCCGTTTGGCGTTCGCTGTAGCGCCCGATGGAGGCCGTGCAAGTTTGCAAACGCCTACGCGGCGTGTAAAATAACCAAAGTGTCTCACTAGCACTTTTGCGCGCAGGTGGGGCAACGCTGAAAAGGAATCGAAAGCGAGCAGATAATGCAACAGATACTTGGCAATGACAATCTCGCGGTAATCAAGGTTGTCGGCGTAGGCGGCGGCGGCACCAACGCCGTGAACCGCATGGTCGAGGCCGGCATCAAGGGTGTCGAGTTCATCGCCGTCAACACCGACCGTCAGGCGCTCCTGCTCTCCGATGCCGACAACACCATCCATATCGGCGAGGAGATCACCCGTGGTTTGGGCGCAGGCGCAAACCCCGAGGTTGGCTGCCAGGCCGCCGAGGAATCCCGCTCCGAGATCCGCGAGGCGCTTGCCGATGCCGACATGGTGTTCGTAACCGCCGGCGAGGGCGGCGGCACCGGTACCGGCGCTGCTCCTGTTGTCGCGGAAATCGCGCGTGAGGAAATCGGTGCGCTTACCGTGGGTATCGTTACCAAGCCCTTCTCGTTCGAGGGTCGTCTTCGCCGCAATCAGGCGGAGCAGGGCATCGATTACCTGTCCCAGAAGGTAGACACCCTCATCGTCATCCCCAACGATCGCCTGCTCGAGATCGTCGAGAAGAAGACCAGCATGCTCGATGCCTTCCGCATTGCCGACGATACGCTTCGTCAGGGCATCCAGGGCGTTACCGATCTCATCACCATCCCCGGCCTGATCAACCTCGACTTCGCTGACATCCGCACCGTTATGAAGGACGCGGGCACCGCTATGATGGGCATCGGCATCGCCGAGGGCGACTCCCGCGCGCTCGACGCTGCGCAGCAGGCCATCAACTCCAACCTGCTGGAAACCTCCATCGCAGGTGCTTCCCGCATCCTGTTCTCCATCGCCGGTGGTCCTGATCTGGCCCTTTCCGAGGTGGACGAGGCCGCCAAGGTCGTTGAGGCCGTCGCCGACGAGAACGCCAACATCATCTACGGCCAGATCGTCGACCCCGAGCTGGGCAACACCATCCGCATCACCGTTATCGCCACGG
Organism: Candidatus Melainabacteria bacterium; assembly: GCA_963635335.1. GTDB lineage: Bacteria > Actinomycetota > Coriobacteriia > Coriobacteriales > Eggerthellaceae > Anaerotardibacter. The sequence continues at coordinate 14,020 of CAVHGQ010000017.1, forward strand.
GCTTCAAGGCCGGTGCACCGCAACAGCCGCTCGACTTCGGCCGTCGCGACAACATGTTCTCTTCCTCTTCCACTGCGAAGCAGGAAAGCTCTTCGCGCCCGCTGTACAGCTCCCAGCCCCGCTTCGCAGACGAGGACTACATCCCCGATTTCCTGAAGCGCCAGTAAAGGCATAGCAACAAACGTATCCGCTTTCACGTAAGAAGGCTTTCATGACGACCCTTGTTCTTCCCCTGCCAGAGTTGACCAAGGGTCGTTTTGCGTCCTTGGACGCTTATACCGACGAAAAGCTCTTTGAAGCAACGGGCGTGCGCATCGCGTTCACCACCCGCCAGGGCGGGGTGAGCAAGGGCTGCTACGGTTCGCTCAACCTGGGGCACCACGTGAACGACGACTTGGACGCTGTGCTGCGCAACCGTGCCATTGTGCAGGAAAGCCTTGGCTGTGCCGATGCGCCGCTCATCGTTCCCAACCAGGTGCACGGCAGCGACTTGGTGTTCGTGCATGGGGTTGAAGAGGCAGCCAGCGTGCAACAGCGTGCCACGGAAGGCGCCGACGGTGTGCTGGTGGAAACTCCCGGCGTTGCCACGTTGCTGTGCTTCGCGGATTGCGTCCCTGTGGTGATGGTTTCGCCTACCGGGCGCTTCGCCGTGGTGCATGCCGGCTGGCGCGGGGTGGACAACCTTATCTCGGTGAAGGC
>CAVHGQ010000018.1:0-3900 GCA_963635335.1 Candidatus Melainabacteria bacterium
CCCATGCCCACCAAAACGCTTCCCGTAAACGTGATCCTTGCCTCTACCAGCCCGCGTCGCAAGCAGCTGTTGGAAGAGGCGGGCGTCAAGTTCGTTGCCTACAAGGGCACCACCGAAGTCGATGAATCGCTGGAGCCCGACCTGGCCGCCCAGCCCGAGGAAGCGGTGAAGAAGCTGGCCGAGCGCAAGGCCGGCGCCGTTATCCAGGACATCCTGGCGCAGAACCCGGTGGGGTTGGGCATCGTCATCGGCGCGGACACCACGGTGGTGCTGGATGGCGAGATGCTGGGCAAGCCCTACAGCGCCGACCACGCCCGCGAGATGCTGGGTCGCCTTTCCGGGCGCACCCATCAGGTGATAACGGGCGTTTCCGTGTGGCTTGTGATGCTCAACGATACCGAGGAAAACGGTGGCGACGGCAACGTCTCCCTGGCGTTCCGCTCCTTCGCCGAAACCAGCCAGGTAACGTTCAAGGAGCTTTCCGCCGAGCAGATCAACGCCTACGTGGCCACGGGCGAGACCATCGACAAAGCCGGTGCCTACGGCATCCAGGGCAAGGGCCGCGCGCTGGTGGAAAAGTACGAAGGCGACTTCAACAACATCGTGGGCCTGCCGGTGGACACGCTGCTGAAGAACTTCCCCGACATCCTCAAGACCGAGGTAGAGATGGAGCTTCAACCGGCAGCGGAGTAGCCCCGCCGCCGAACCGCCCTGCCGGCCAACACCCACGCACCAGGCCTGTGCGCCTCGAGCCCGGCCCGCGTGTCGGCGTTCCCGCGGCCGCCCCGCCCCCAACGCCTACGCGCCCAAGCCGCGCTGCCAACTCTTCCGCCGCTTTCCCGCCGCCCACCCAGGCCATTCGCCCGCCGCCCCTTTCCCAGGGTGAAGATTTATTGCAGTTGGGCTACGCCAGGCCGCCTGCGAAAAGGGTTGCCGTGGCCTTTTGATACACTTGCAATCTGTGTATTAGCGTTAATCCGCCATTGGCGGGAAAAGAGGCCTTCGTGGAGCAGCATCCCGATTTGGACCGAGTCCTATTCTCCGAGGAAGACATCCGCACGCGCGTGGCTGAGCTGGGCGCTCAGATCACCGAAGACTACGCGGGCAAGAGCATCGTGGTCATCTCCGTTCTGCGCGGCGCCGCCATCTTCATGGCCGACCTGGTGCGCGAGATCCACCTTCCGGTGGAAATGGACTACATGGCCATCTCTTCGTACGGCAACGGCATGAAAAGCTCGGGCGTGGTCCGCATCCTGAAGGACCTTACCAGCCAGATCGAGGGCAGGCATGTGCTCATCGCCGAGGACATCCTGGACAGCGGCCTTACGCTTCGCTACCTGATGAAGAACCTCGAATCGCGCGAGCCCGCATCCATCGAGGTTGCCACGCTTCTGCGCAAGGACACGCCCAACCAGGCGAACATCAACTGCAAGTACGTCGGCTTCGAGTGCCCCGATGAGTTCATCGTGGGCTATGGCCTCGATTACGAGGAGCGCTACCGCAACCTTGCGTGCATCGGCGTGCTGAAGCCCGAGGTCACCGCCGAATAACAACCAGCTCAAACGAACGCATAAGGAACGGCCCGTATGGCACAATCTTCCAACAACAAGAACCCGATGAGGCAGCCGAATCGCTCGAACATCGTCACCATGGTGGTGTTCATCGCGATCGGCATTTTCTTCATGGTCATGATGATGCGCACGATGACGGCAACCACCGGCACCACGCAGACCGATGAACTGGAAACCTCGGAATTCATGCAGGCCGTGGAACAGGGCCGCGTGAGCACCGCCGTGTACGACACCGGCTCGTACGTGATCGGCGGCACCTACTACCCGGCCGCCACCGCCGGCGCCGCCACCGCCGATGCCTTCAACGAGGCATTCGACGCGCTGAATTCGGGCATCAGCTCCGAGCGCAAGAACGGCGCGCGCCCCACCATCGTGGAAACGCAGAAGCTCTCGGCCTCCAAGCTGGGCTCCGAGCATAACTACACCTGCACGTGGGTGGGCTCCGATTCGCTGGGTCAGCTCATGAGCAAGAACCCCAGCATCCAGTACAGCGTGCGCCTGGCCTCGCCGTGGGGCTCCATCCTGGCCAGCGTGCTGCCCATCCTCATCATCGCGGGCCTGCTGCTGTTCTTCTTCAGCCAGATGAACAAGGCCAACAACTCGCAGATGTCGTTCGGCAAGGCGAAGGTGAAGAAGAACGTCGAGGAACACCCCGACGTGCACTTCTCCGACGTTGCCGGCGTCGACGAGGCCGTAGAGGAAATGCAGGAGATCAAGGACTTCCTGCAGAACCCGGCCAAGTACCAGTCGCTGGGCGCGAAGATCCCGCGCGGCTGCCTTCTGGTGGGCCCTCCGGGCACCGGTAAAACCCTGCTCGCCCGCGCGGTTGCCGGCGAGGCGGGCGTGCCGTTCTTCAGCATCTCCGGCTCCGACTTCGTTGAGATGTTCGTGGGCGTGGGCGCCTCCCGTGTGCGCGACCTGTTCAAGCAGGCGAAGGAAGCCTGCCCCTCCATCATCTTCATCGACGAGATCGACGCCGTTGGCCGTCAGCGCGGCGCCGGCCTGGGCGGTGGCCATGACGAGCGCGAGCAGACCCTGAACCAGCTGCTGGTTGAAATGGACGGCTTCGAGGCCAACGATTCCGTGGTGCTCATCGCCGCAACCAACCGCTCCGACGTCCTTGACCCGGCACTGCTGCGCCCCGGCCGCTTCGACCGCCAGATCGTGGTGGACGCCCCCGACGTGAAGGGCCGCGAGAAGATCTTGAAGGTCCATGCGGAAAACAAGCCCCTGGCCGACGATGTGGATCTTTCCAGCATCGCCAAGCTCACCCCGGGCTTCACCGGCGCCGATTTGGCCAACCTGCTCAACGAGTCGGCCATCCTCACGGCGCGCCGTAACAAGCACATCATTTCCAACGCCGAGGTGCAGGACTCCATGGAGCGCGTTATCGCCGGCCCCGAGCGCAAGGGCCGCGTGCTGGACGAGCGCACCCGCACTACCATCGCCTACCACGAAAGCGGCCATGCCCTGGTGGGCCACCTTCTGGAAGGTGCCGATCCGGTGCATAAGATCTCGATCATCAGCCGCGGGCGCGCGCTGGGCTACACCCTTTCCATCCCCGACGAGGACAAGGTGCTGAACAGCCGCAACCAGATGCGCGACGAGCTGGCCGTGTTCATGGGCGGCCGCGTTGCCGAAGAGCTGTTCTGCGAGGACATCACCACGGGCGCCTCGAACGACCTGGAACGCGCCACCAAGATGGCCCGCGCCATGGTTACCAACTACGGTATGAGCTCCGACCTGGGCGTGCAGGTGTTCGGCCAGCCCAACCACGAGGTGTTCCTGGGCCGCGACTACGGCAACACGCAGGACTACTCCGACACCACCGCCCGCCGCATCGACGACGAGGTTGCGCGCATCATGAAGGAAGCGCACGACCGCGCGGCCGAGATCCTTTCCGCCCATCGCGACCAGATGGATCTTATGGCCTCGGTGCTGCTTGAGCGCGAGACCATCGACGGCGATGCCTGCCAGGCCCTGCTGAACAACAAGTGGGCAGAGTACCTGCAGGAAGAGCAGGCCAAGGAAAAGGCCGCGGCCGACACCGAGGGTTCCGACGCCGATGCGCAGGCTGCTCCTGCCGATGGCTCCGATGCGGCTTCCGGCGCTGACACTTCTGCTCCGGCCGGCCAATCCGCTCCGGCGCATGCCGCCCCCGAAGGTCAGCATGCTGCCCCCGCTGCCGAAGGTGATTCCGCTGCTGCGGATTCCGACGGCGTAGCCAACAGCGGCTCTGACAAGTAGGAACGCGCAAAGCACCAATTTGCACCAATGCCCCGGGCTCAAAGCCCGGGGTTTCGTTTATAGGAGGAACAATGATCTGGCG